>JANNAJ010000182.1:0-1583 GCA_031384285.1 Verrucomicrobiota bacterium | reverse complement strand
GTCAACGGGGCGGCGACCAGCCGTTGAGGGAACGTTCATCGCCCCGCGCGGCCTCGATGCCGAGGGCTTCCATCACCTCGCCGATGAAGTAGAGCGATCCTGTCACCAGGACGAACGGATCGGCCGTGACGAGCTTCAGCGCGGCGCCGGCGGATCCTGCGGCCTTGACCGGGCGTCCGGCGCCGGTCGCGACGCAGGCGGCGCGCAGGTCCTCGGCGGTGACGGTCCGTTCGCTCCCGACCGGAGCGGTCACCACGCGGGAGGCGAGCGGGACGAGATCCGCGGCCATCGCGCGCCAGTCCTTGTCGGCCAACATGCCGAGCACGAGCGTCGGGCGCTTGCCGGGGAATGCTTCCGCGAGCGCCGTCCGGAGCGCGGCGATACCGGCGGGATTGTGTGCGCCGTCGAGCACGAGCGTCTGGGCCCCGCGCCGGACCACCTGGAGGCGTCCCGGCCAGCTCACCTCGGCCAATCCCTCCAGCAGCTGCGTGTCGTCGACCGGCAGCACGAAGCGCAACAGCCGCACCGTCGCGGCCGCGAGAGCCGCGTTGGCCCGTTGATGGCGGCCGAGCAGCGGGATCTCCGCCTTGAAGCGCGCGATCTCCGGCTCGCCGAGAGTGATCACCGGGGCGTCGAGCTCCTTCGCCTTGTGGACGATGATGGCCAGGGCATCGGGGTCCTCCGCAGCGGTGACGACCGGCACGCCGGGCTTGATGATGCCGGCCTTCTCGCTCGCGATGGCGGCGATGGTGTCGCCGAGGATCCGTTGGTGGTCGAAGGCGACGTTGGTGACCACGCTGGCGAGCGGAGTGACGATGTTCGTCGCGTCCAAGCGCCCGCCCAGGCCCGTCTCCCAGATGACGAGGTCCACGCGCTGCTCCGCCAGATATCGCAGCGCGAGCACGGTCGTGAACTCGAAGAAGGTCGGCCTCATCGTGTCCGCGAGTTCCTTCAGCTCCGCGACGTGCCGCGCGAGGTCGGCGTCGGTGATGGGGACGCGTCCGACCTGTATCCGTTCGCCGAAGCGGACGAGATGCGGCGACGTGTAGAGCCCGACCTTGAGGCCCGCCTTCCGGTACACGCTATCCAGCAGCGCGCAGGTCGAGCCCTTGCCGTTCGTCCCCGCCACGTGGATGAAGCGCAGGCGTTCCTGCGGATCACCGGCGAGCGCGGCGAGCCGGCGCGTGGTCCCGAGGCCGGGCTGGAAACCGTGGAGCTGGAGCGAACGCAGGTGCGCGATGGCCTCTTCGTAGGTCACGCGGCAACTGGTAATCGCGAATCCGCCGGAGGCGAAGCCCGAAGCGCGCCCTCCCTTTCCAACCGGCGTTCGACAGCGGGCGGCCGGGATGGTCTCTTCGGCCCGCCATGCGACTGACCTTCCGCCGTTTCGACCTCGCGCTGAGACATTCGTGGGCGATCTCGACCGACCTTGGACAAGGCGTCGGGAGATCGGCGTACCCGGTCGTGTTCGTCGAGCTCACGGACGCGCAGGGCCACCACGGGATCGGCGAAGGTTCGCCGTCGAGCCAGTACCATGAGTCGCACGAGACCGTCGCGGCCTTCCTCGGTCGCGTGGATGCGGA
>JANNAJ010000177.1:0-6917 GCA_031384285.1 Verrucomicrobiota bacterium | reverse complement strand
ACGCGCGGGCGGAGATGGCCGTCCACCTGACCGCGTCCGCGACCACCACGTTGCGGTTGACCGGGATCTGGGAGGGGACGCTCGGCACCGGGACCGGCGGCTCCGGCATCAGCGGCCTCGGCTCCGGCGTCGTGCTCGCGGCGGCCCCGACCACCGCCACGGCGCACATGGTGATCGGCATCTGGTCCGCGCCCCATGGCGTCTTCCATCCGGGCGACGAGGAATCCCCCGGTTTCTTCACGCCCGAGTGGAGCTACCTAGGCGGAATCAGCCTGGACCAGTCCGCCGTCTACGGCCAGTCGCCGAAAGCCATCCACCAGCCCTTCGACGTGTCGGTGGTGGTTCCCGCAGGGAACTTCTACTTCTACGCCGGCCGATCGGTGGCGACCGGCGGCTCGACCGATCCTTCCCGAGGCACCGGCGGCCCGGTGTTCGCGGACACCACCAGCACCGCGGACTTCGACCACACGCTCCGGTTCGATCTCACCTCGAGCGACGGCGCGACGCTCTCGTCCGAATCCAGCCAGTTCCTCACCGCCGTCCCCGAACCAGGCAGCTGGGCGGTGCTCAGCGGCCTCACGCTCGCGGGATGGGCCGTAGCACGGCAGCACCGGGATCCGCGCGTCGCCTCAACCTCGGCGGCACCTCCTCGATGAAGCGGTCCCTGAGGAGGTGCGATCTCCCGGCCTTGAGCCGCTGCTTGCCTCACGAGCGTCGGCGACCGCAACCTCCTCGCCAGTGAATCGTATCGTCCAACGCTTTGCCGACCTCCGTGCGCGGGGCAGCAAAGGCCTCGTCATCTATATCGGGGCAGGCGACCCCGATCTCGAGGCCACCCGCCAGCTCGCGATCGCGTTCGACCGGGCGGGTGTGGATGTCCTTGAGCTGGGCGTGCCGTTCAGCGACCCGCTCGCCGACGGCATCGTGAACCAGCTCGCGGCCCAGCGCGGCCTCGAGAGCGGCACGACACCGCCGAAAGTCCTCGCCACGGTCGGAGCCATCCGGCGCGAGTCGCAGATCCCGCTGGTCCTCTACATCTACCACAACCTGCTGCACCGCGTCGGCGTCGCGGAGTTCATCCGTCAGGCCGCCGCCGCGGGCGTGGACGGTCTGCTGGTCCTTGATCTTCCGCCCGAGGAATCCGACGACTACGAGGCGCTCATGGCCGAGGCCGGTCTGTGCCCGATCTATCTCATCGCGCCGACGACCCCGGACGAACGGATCTCTCTGATCGCCCCTCGAGCGCGAGGATTCATCTACTACGTCAGCCGCGAAGGCGTGACCGGGATGCAGTCCAAGGTCAGCTCCACCATCGGCGAGAAGACCGCCAAGATCCGCGCGCACAGCACGCTGCCCATCGCCGTCGGTTTCGGGATCTCCGACGCCGCCCAGGCCCGCGAGGTCGCGCAGCACGCGGAGGCCATCGTCGTCGGCAGCGCCGTGGTCACGCGCATCGCCGCGCTCGGACATTCGCCGGACCTGGTGCCGCAGGTGAGCGCCTTCGTCCGCGGCCTCGCCGAGGCGGTGCGCGGGTAGCGGCCGTGCCGGCGCTTCGCCCACAGAAGTCGCCGGCGCCGGGCTGACATCGCGCCCAGCGATACGGGATGGCGCCTCCCTGCGCCACGCGGACCCGGCTCCGGAACGCGTTCGTCGACAAACGTCAACTTGACGCATCGGGAGGCGGATCGCCAACCTGCTTGCGTCACTGGGTCGCTGCCGGGAACCAGCTTCGAGGCTGCGGCTGCTCCGGACGGCGTCCGGCCCGGGGACAAAAAGAGTTCCCGAACGACCTGTCGACCATGCGCACCCACCGCCTTCTCCTGCTGTCGATGTTCATCCTGCTTTCGGCCTTCGTCGGCACGACCGCGAGAGGAGAGGTGGTGTTCGACAACACGACCTTCACCACCGACAAGCTCTTGGTCTATTACGGCCCGGCACGCTACGGCGACGAGATCGCCCTCGCCGGAACCGCTCGCGAAGTGACGTCCTTCACCTTCCAGTATTTCGGTGATTTCGCCAAAGGTGCGGAAGTCGAAGCGGTCGTCCGGTTCTTCGACCTCGACGGGCCCCAGTACCACTTCGGTGGCGATAAAGAGACGCCGATGCCGGGGACGATCCTTTGGGAAAGCGACCCCCTGACGATCGACAACGGAGCCCGTTTGGTGACGTTGTCGGTCCCTCACGTCGTCGTTCCGGACGTCTTCACCTGGGCCGTCGAGTTCCACGGCCCGCTCAGGAAAGGCGGCGGCCTCGTCACGACGGGCCCTCCGACCATCGGCGCACCGCTCGAGGACAACGACGGGAACATCCTGACGGACCGTATCGGGAGCTACGACGATTTCTGGGTGCAGTACGACACCAAGAACCCGGGCTCATGGGCGCTACGGAGCCTCTTCCTGCGGTCCGCCGATTTTTATGCCCGTGTCGTCGCCGAACCGAGCCCTCTGGCCGCTGCGGCGCCATCGATCGCGGACGGCGCGGTGAAGCTGACCTGGAAGGGAGGCACTCCGCCGTTCCGGCTCCAGACACGCGGGATCGCCGACACCGAGTGGACCGACATCGGGGTCACCGACCGCTCGACCTACTCGGCGACGAACGGCGCGGACCATGGTTTCTTCCGTGTCGTCGAGGTGCCTCGCGCAGCGGGCCCGTTCACCAACGCGCCGCCCGCGGCCAAGGGCACCAACCTGGTGCTCAACTGGGGCGGCGGCTACGGGCCGTTCCGCATCCAGACGAAATCCTCGCTCGGCGCGCCGTGGACCGACCTGGCGACCACGACGAACCTGGCTTTCGAGCTGCCGGCACCGACGGCGGATCGTTTCTTCCGCGTGCTGGATGCGTTGCTGCCCTGAACGGTCCGGATGCGGTCGCCCTCCGGTGCCGTGTCGTCGGTCCACCGCATCTTGATGCAAGCTGCCCCCGCCGCACATCCTGCACCGCACCGTCCGCCGTTGCGCCTCTTGGTCATCGAGGACTCGGCGCCCGACGCCTTCGCCTTGGCGACCCTGCTCCGCGCGGGCGGATGGCAGGTGGTCCATCGACGCGTCGCCAGCGCGGTCGAACTCGGCGCCGCCCTGCGCGACGAACCGTGGGACCTCATCCTGAGCGACCACACGATGCCGGGCTTCAGCGCTCCGGAGGCTTTGCGGATCGTCCAGCAGACCGGCCTCGACGTTCCGTTCATCATCATCTCCGGCGGCATCGAGGAAGGCGTCGCCATCGAGACGATGAAGGCCGGCGCCCACGACTTCATCATGAAGGGCGCACTCGGCCGGCTCGTCCCCGCCGTGCAGCGCGAGCTGCGCGAATCGGCCGTCCGCCGAGCCCGCCGCGAGAGCGAGCTCCGCTACCGGTCCGTCTGGGAGAACTCGACCGATGCCGTCCTGCTCATCGACCTCGGCGGCGTCATCCGCTTCGCCAACCCCGCGGTGAAGCGGGTCTTCGGCTGGGTTCCCGACGTCCTCGCCGGGCAGACGATGGACGCGTTGCAACCGGCCGGCCTGCCGCCAGGAACCTGGTGGGCCATGGCCCGCGCGGTCGAGGGACCGAAGGCGGACGAGACGGCCGGGCGCCGGCATGACGGCCTCGCGGTCGAGGTGGACGTGGCGTTCACCGAGATGCGCATGGGCGAGCAGCTGTGGGTCGTCGCCTTCTTCCGCGACGTGACCGAGCGCCGCCGCGCCGAAGCCGAGCTGCGCCGGAGCCGGCAGGAGTTCGCCGCCGCGCGGGAGATCCAGCAGCGCCTCTTCCCCAAGGCCGCGCCGGAGCTGCCGGGCTTCGAGCTCGCCGGCGTCTCCCGGCCGGCCGATGCCGCCGGCGGCGACTACTTCGACTGGCTGCCGATGCCCGACGGCGCGCTGGGGATCGCCATCGCGGACGTGAGCGGCCACGGGATCGGGCCTTCGCTGCTCATGGCCGAGGCGCGCGCGTATCTGCGTCCGCTCGCCCGCCGGCACGGCGATCCCGCCGAGGTCCTGACGCGCGCGCAAGAGCTGCTCGCCGACGACCTCGGTGCCGAACGCTACATCACGGTGCTGCTCGCACGGCTCGACCCGGTCCGGCGCACGTTGGTCCACGCGAGCGCCGGGCATCCATCCGGCCACGTCCTGGCCGCCGACGGCTCGGTCAAGGCCGTGCTCCGTCGCACCGGCCGGCCGCTAGGACGCCAAGGCGGGACGCCGTTCGTCCCGGGCGGCGAGATCGCGCTGGCGTCCGGCGACACCTTGCTGCTGGTCACCGACGGCATCGATGAAGCCATGCGGTCCGACGGCGAATGCTTCGGCCTCGACCGGGCGCTCGATGTCCTCCGCGCGCACCGCCACCTCGCCGCCGGCGAGATCCTCGAGCAGATCTGCAGCGCCGCCCGTGAGTTCACCCATCCTGAGCCGCAGGCCGACGACCTCACCGTGGTCGTGCTCAAGGTTCTCTGATCCCGGGCGGCCGACCGCGACCGGTTCACGGCTGCAACACCTCGGGCAAGGTCTCCGCGAGGATGCCGCGGATGGCGGTGCGTTCTCCGGCCGTCAGGTAGGCGTAGCGAGGTTCTTTCGCAGGGTCGTCGAGGACGGCCCGCAACCGGGCGCCGATCCGGGAGCCCAGATGCTTGGGCAGATCCCGGAACGTGCGCGAATAGATGAGCGGGCTGCAGCGCACCCGGAAGAGCCGCTGCTGCAGGTCCAGGTCCTTGAGCGACCGCCCGTCCTTCGTGCTGGGAGCCGATCGCCGGTAGGCCTCCGCGAACTCGGGGCTTCCGGCGATGCCGCCTTCGGGCAACGCGGCCTCGTCCTTGAGGAGGAGATGGTCGAGGACGTCCTGCGCGCAGGAATCGAACACACGGCGCGCGCTGTCGTAGGTCGGGCCTTCGGTGACGGTCTCCTTCAGGTCGCGCTGGAGGTTCTGCTGATAACTGAGCATCCGCCGGCACTGGAACGCCGCCCGGGTGAGCGCGTTCTGCATCGCGCATTGGTGCTCGAACACCATGAGCGCGACGATATCGCTGGTCTGGGCAGGATACCGTGAGCCGCCCGCGACCGCGGGCAGGTCCTTGCGGTTGCCGCCGTGGTCCAGGTCCACCGCGAGCCGACCTTCGGCCTCGCGGCTGAACAGGTTCCCCCGGTGCCGGGTCGTGCCGTGCGTGCCGGTCACGTACCAACCGCCCCAGCGCTCGGCCACCGGGGTCGAATCGTCCACGACCGTCGATCCCTGGCTGAAGATGGGCTGGCCGGACCGGTCGGTGGGGATGGACCGCACGAAGACCGCCGGGATCTCGCGCACGAACGTCCCGCCGTGGCAGCGCAAGCAATCCTGGTCGCGCGTGAAGCGCGGACGCATCTCGGGCTTCGCGCGCGGATCGAAGCTGTAGAAGACCGGCCCGAGCTGCGGATCGATGCTGGTCACCTCCATCAGCCCGCCCGGCACCCATCCGACATAGCAGTCGTCGGAGAAGTAGAGCGCCCGAGGGTTGCCCGGATGGATGATGCCCGCCTGGAAGCTCGTCTTGGAGAACACCAGCATCTGGCTCGACTCGGGGACGCCGAGCGTCCGCAGCAGTTCCCGCAGGATCGCGCGGTCGTCGCCGACCAGTCGCACCTCGCCCGACGCCAGCCTTCGTTCCAACCGGGTGATGGCATCGTTCGGCGCGGTCGCCGAATACGAGACCGGCGGCTGCTCGAAGGCCTCCTCGCTTTCGGCCAGAACCAAAGGCACCCGCATCGCCGACGCGACCGCCACGGCGGCAAAGATTCGATGGAGCGCTTTCACAGGTTCAAAGTAGGTGGACTTCCCGTTGGACGCGCGGATCTTGGCGGGATTCACCGCCATCGCCTTGACCTGGGTCAGGACTTCGCGGCCTCAACGCCGCTTCTTCAGGTCTTCCTCGTCCAGATGGAAGGTGTGCAGCACGCGGTGCACGACCGGGGTCAGCAGCGTGAGGATGAGCGTGAGGAAGACCAACCCGCTGAACAACGCGTAGGCGGACGCGAACAGCTTCGCCTGGGTCGTGGCCAACGTGCCGACCGGTCCCATGCCGGTGAGGATCATCGAAGCATTGAGCAGGGAGTCCACCCAACCGAACCCGGCGAAGTGATGGTAGCCCACCGTCCCGATCGCCAGCGCCAACCCGGCGGTCGCCATGGCGATGGCGACCGTAGCGGCCATCCTGCGCAGGAAGCGGCCCCGGCTCGCCAACCTCTGGTGTCTCGTCTCGAGCATAGGAACACCCACAAGATCGGTCGCGCGGACAGCGTCGGCGAGCAGATTCTGACCCGACCGACCAGCGCAGTGATGATGGGGCCGACCAGGCCCCGGACGGCCCTCAGGGAGCGACCCGACCTGATGAGGTCGCTCGGTCGACGAGAACCGTCCGCACGGCGCACGCCTTCCCCCATTCTTCCGCGAGCACCGGCCGGATCAACGCGGTGAAGGCGACGTAGGCGGCCGGATGGAAGTGGAGCTTGTCGGCACGATAGAGGTCGGTCCGCGGACAGCCGTCGGCATCGACCAGCGCGCGGTTGATGTCGATGAACCGGTGGAGCAACGTCTCGTCGCAATAGGCGCGGACGAGCCCGTTGTAATGGTCGACGCGTTCCCATTTCTCGACGCGGTCCAACGAGCGCGTGCTGGAGACGAAGATCAGCCTCGTCGCCGGCCAGATCCGCCGGACCCGCTCCGAGAACGCCTTGAAACCCTGGAACACGGCATCCGGTCCCCTGCCCTCCTTGATGTCGTTGCTGCCGCAATAATAGACGATGAGCCTGGGAGCGTGCGGCAGGACCACAGGGTCGAAGCGCGCGAGCTGGTCGTCGGTGCGCGACCCTCCGAACGCCCGGTTGACGACGGGCAACGGAGCCATCATCGCGGTCACGTTCGTCCACTCACGGAAGATGCTGCTGCCGACGAAGAGGATCCCGCCCGGGACC
>JANNAJ010000145.1:0-1767 GCA_031384285.1 Verrucomicrobiota bacterium | reverse complement strand
GTCGCGAAAGCGTTCGCCGCCGCGGCTGCTGCCGGACCACGAGCGGGATTGCCAGGCGCGACGGCTGGGCCGGGTCGCGGCCCTGCTTCCAGCCCGACACAGATCTTGCTGCTGGCCAAGGCGTGGGGATATGCCACGGTGAATCCCGGCAGCATTCAGGCGGACAACGGCGCCGGCCTGACCCAGGGCATCATCGGCCTCGTCAACAAGGGCCAACCGCGCAAGCCGGACGACTGGGGAGCACTGCGTGCGTGGGCGTGGGGTGCGGCGCGGGGACTCGAATATCTCGAGAGCGACCCAGGCGTCGATGCGAAGAAGGTCGGCATCGAGGGAGTGTCGCGTTTCGGCAAGGCGGCCTTGGTCACGCTCGCTTTCGAGCCGCGTTTCGCTGTGGCGCTAGTGGGCTCTTCCGGTGAAGGCGGCGCGAAGCTGCACCGGCGCAACTTCGGCGAAGCGGTCGAGAACCTCACCGGCTCGGGCGAATACCACTGGATGGCCGGGAACTTCCTCAGATACGGCGCGGCGGAAGCCACCTTCGGCAGCAAGAACGCGGGCGACCTCCCGGTGGACGCCCACGAACTCATCGCTCTCTGCGCGCCGCGGCCCACCTTCATCAGCTACGGCATCCCGGCGCGCGGCGACGCCAACTGGCTCGACCAACAGGGCAGCTACATGGCGACCGTCGCCGCCGGCCCGGTGTTCCGCCTGCTCGGTGCGCGCGACCTCGGCGTGAAAGACGATTACCGCACCGCGCAGATGCCACCCGTTGGCACCGGCCTGCTGGATGGCGAACTCGCTTGGCGCCAGCACGACGGCGGCCATGAGGACCGGTCGAACATGAGGCACTTCATCGCCTGGGCCAGCCAACGCCTCGGCCACGCGTTGCCGGCCGCTCCTTGAGCGGTACCGGACACACCCGAGGGGTCCGAAGCGATCGTCGCGGCCTTCAGCGGAGCGGCGAGAAACCCGCCGATGTTGTGCAGGCCGTGGCACTCTTCGATGGGCACCGCATGGCCGCGCCAGCGGGCGCGGAGAGCGTCAAGCGTGCCCGGCAGCACGGGGAAGAGGCGGAGCTCATGGCGCTGACGGGTGGAAGACTTCCGGCGCGACCCGGTGGCGGAACCCGCCCACGAGCTTGGCCACCTGTCTCTCGTTTGTCCCCGGCTCTTGGACCCGCAAAGGCTCCCCGCCGGGCCTATGGGCGGTCCTTGAGCGCGGCCGCCCCCAGATGGCTCCGCAGCCAGGCCAGCACGTTCGCCACATCGGCGGGGGCGAGTCCCTCGGCGAAGGACGGCATCAGCGAGGTCGCAAGGCGCCGGACGCCGGTGACGTCCTTGCGCAGCAGCACCTGCTCGCCGCCGTTCGGCAGCGCCAGCGTGAGGCTCGTCGCGCCGTCGTCCTTCAGGATGCCGGTGACGACGCTACCGTCGCCCATCTGCACGAGGGTCGTCTCGTAGCCGGGCCGGATGCGTTCGTTGGGCATGAGCACATCCTTCAGCAGCGATTCTTCCGCCACGCCGAGCTGGCCGAGAAGATCGGGCCCGACCTCGTGACCTTCCGTTCCGATGCGATGACACATCGCGCAGGCCTGGACGAACAACTCGTGACCGCGTCGGAGGTCGCGCGGCGCGGCCAGCGCGGCGACGAACTTGCGGAAGGTCTCGTCGCTGATGGTCTCGGCGGGCGGCAACGTGCCGGCGGGCAGGAGCGATCCATCGTCCGCGACGGTGGCGATGAAGGTGTCCTCGAGAGAGCGCGCGGCCTTGC
>JANNAJ010000142.1:0-2385 GCA_031384285.1 Verrucomicrobiota bacterium | reverse complement strand
TTTGACGCCCCGAAGATCGCCGCCGCCTCGGGCGAGGGGGAGAAGAACCTGAAGCGATTCCAACTGCCGCCCGGTTGGAAGGGCGAGCTGTGGGCCGCCGAACCGGAGGTCGCGCACCCCGTCGCGTTCGACCTCGCCGATGACGGCCGGGTGTTCGTCGCGGAGACGTTCCGCGCGTGGCGCGGCGTGCCGGACATCCGCGGCATCATGGATTGGCTCGACGAGGACCTCGCCAGCACCTCGCTGGAGGACCGGCTCGCGGAGATGAAGCGGCATCTCGGCGACGAGGGGATGAAGGACTACTACAAGAACACCGAACGCGTCCGCTTGCTCGAGGATCCGACCGGGACCGGCAAGGCGACCCGGTCGCAGGTGTTCGCCGAGAACTTCGCGACCCCGCTGGACGGTGTCGCCTCCGGCGTCTTGGCGCGCGGGAACGAGGTCTGGTTCGCCAACATCCCGAACATCTGGCGCCTCCGTGACGCCGACGGTGACGGTGTGGCGGATTCGCGGCAGAGCATCAGCTACGGCCACGGGATCCGCGTCGGCTTCCTCGGGCACGACCTCCACGGCCTCACCTGGGGACCGGACGGCAAGCTCTACTTCAGCATCGGCGACCGAGCTTCGGTTCTGAAGACCGAGGGCCGTGTCGTGGGCACGCCGGATAGCGGCGCGGTGTTCCGGTGCAATCCGGACGGCACCGAGATGCAGATGCTCTACAAGGGCCTGCGCAACCCGCAGCAGCTGGTGTTCGACGAATGGGGCGACCTCTTCACCGGTGACAACAACTCCGACGGCGGCGACCAGGCGCGCTGGACCTATCTGATCGAGGGCGGCGACAGCGGTTGGCGCATCGGTTGGCAGTTCCTGGAGCAGCCGAATCCCCGCGGTCCGTGGAACTCGGAGAAGATGTGGTATCCGCAGAACGAGACCCAGCCGGCGTTCATCACGCCGCCGATCAAGAACATCTCCGCGGGGCCTTCGGGCGTCAGCTATTACCCGGGCACCGGGCTCGGGCCGGAATGGCAGGGGACCTACACGCTGTGCGATTTCCGGGGCAGCGGCGCCGGGTCGGGCGTGTGGAGCTTCAAGCACAAGCCGAAGGGCGCCAGCTTCGAGATCGTCGAGGACAAGAAGATGGTCTGGGCCATCGAGGCGACCGACGCCAAGTGGGGTCCGGACGGCGCGTTCTGGATCACGGATTGGGTGGACGGCTGGGAAGGCGTCGGCAAGGGCCGCATCTACCGCTTCCACGATCCGGCGACCATCGGCCGACCCATCGTCAAAGAGACGCAGGCGCTGCTCAAGACCGGGTTCGCCAAGCGCCCGGAGAAAGAGTTGCTGAAGCTGCTCGCGCATCCGAACCAGCGCGTGCGCCAAGGCGCGCAGTTCGAGCTCGCCGCGCGTGGCGACAAAAGCGTCCCGGCGCTGGTGAAGCTCACCAAGGCGGGCAACGAGGTCCATGCCCGCCTGCACGCGATCTGGGCGCTCGGCCAGGTCCAGGGTCATGCCCACAAAGCCCGCCGCGAGGCGACGTCGGCGGAGCTCGACGCCCTCTTGCCGTTGCTCGCGGACGCCGATGCGCATGTGCGCGGGAACGCGGCGCGCGTGCTCGGCGATGCCGGCTACGCCAAGGCCTATGACGTGCTCGTCAAAGGGACGACCGATAGCGATGCCCATGCCCGCGCGCTGGCGACCATCGCCCTCGGCAAACTCGGAAAACGCGAGGCAGTGCCGGCGTTGTTCGCGTCGCTCAAGGCGAACGCCGACCGCGATCCGCATCTCCGCCACGCGGCGGTGACGGCGCTCGTCGCGGTGGACGACTTCGATGCGCTCCAGGCCGCGATCAAGGACCCGGATGCATCGGTCCGGATGGGCGTGCTGCTCGCGATGCGCCGGCTCCAGCGCAACGAGATCGGCGCGTTCTTGGCCGATGCCGACGACAAGATCGTGGTCGAGGCGGCGCGTGCCATCAACGACGAGCCGATCTCCGGCGCGATGGACATGCTGGCCGCCCGGATCGAAGGCCCTGTCCTGGCGGGAAAGGCGCTGGCCCGGAACGTGCCGTTCTTGCGCCGCGCGGTGAACGCCAACTACCGTCACGGGACGCAGCAGACCGCGGCCCGGCTGGCCAAGGTCGCCACGGACGCCGTGTTCGCGGACGACGTGCGGGCCGAGGCGTTGGATGCGCTCGCGGAGTGGCCGAAGAACTCCGGACGCGACCGCATCACCGGGCTCTGGCGCCCGACCGCGTTCGCCCGCGACGCGAAGATCCCCGGCGCCGCCGTGCGTCCGGTGGTCGACGCGCTCCTCGCCGATGCTCCCGAGAAGGTCCGGGCCGCCGCCGCGCGTGCCGCGGGTGAGCTGAGTATCGCGTCCGCGTCA
>JANNAJ010000136.1:0-2604 GCA_031384285.1 Verrucomicrobiota bacterium | reverse complement strand
CTGCGGGAGCCCCCCTTCCTCCGCCAATGTCCGTTCGTTCGAGTAGCTCAGGACATGTCTAAGGGTTTCCCCTATAGCGATTTGCGTGCCTAAGGAACCGACGAGTAGAGTTGCCATCACCATCAGGCAACGAGTGCCTATTCCACGAGCCAACCGAGCCCTGTCGGCGAAGGTGGAAATGACCGATGAAGTATTGTATATACATTGTATCCAGTCGTTTACGTGTTTTGACAAGGGAACTTCGACCGATTTCCGGTTGCTGTTTCTCATCTGATTTAGCTAGGGTTTTTACCTACTGCACCCCCTGTGTAATCACTTATGGCGATAGACGCAATCCGTAAGGCGTCGCACCTTGATGACGCAATGCGAGGGCAGTTCCGGAGCACCGGAGGTCGTCCGCGGTGGGTGCCGCAGAAAGGAGGCCATCGGCGATCCGGAGAAGTCCCGCGAGGCAAAAGACACAAAAACACAACCTGTAGCCCTCATGAACTCCACGATCCATACCTCCCCCCGTCGCCGCGGCTTCACCTTGGTCGAGATGATCGGCGTGCTCGCCGTCATCGCCGTCCTGGCCGGCCTGCTCGTCCCCCGCGTGTTCTCGGCCATCAGCCAGTCCCGCATCAACACCGCCGCCCTCGGCTACAACTCCCTCAAGTCCGCCTCGCTGCTGTACTTCGGCAAGTACGGCCGCTTCGGCGGCACCGCTGGCGACCCTACCAACGCGGTCGCCAACTGGGATTCCACCGTCCTGCTCACCGAAGGCTTCGTCGAGAAGCACTTCGAGACCACACTCGCCACCAGCACCGAGGTGAACCTCGTCCCCGCGCTCGCCAGCACCACCACGATCTTGGCCGCAACCCCGGGCACCTACGACTTGACCGGCACCACCCCCACCGTTAACGCGGCCACCGGCGTGAGCGTCGTGGAACTCGTGTTGAAGAATGTCTCGGCCGAAGATGCCAAGGATCTGAACGACCGCATCGACGGGGCCTTGCTCGGAGCCACTCTCGGCGGGACCGATGTCAAGGGCCGCGTGAAGTTCGACATCGGCCTCGGAGCTACCGGCGACGTCCGCCTCTACATCGCCCACAAGTAATCCGGCGACCGATATCTTCCGGGGGGGGGCGGCCGCGCACGCCAAAACGCACCAAACTTGCTTCCACGCCCGCCCCCCCCGCGGATCCGAGACAACCGCCCACTTTCGCTCGTCCAATTTCCATCATGAAAACCCTCCGCGTCCCGCTCTCCGACCGCAGGGCTTTCACGTTGGTCGAGATGATCCGCGGGATGTCCATCTTGGCCGTCCTGGCGATCTTGGCATCGTTGTTCGTCCCGCGGATCATCCGTGCCACAGGCATGGCAAGGGTCGATTCCACCACCATCAGCTTCAACACCCTCCGGACCGCTTCGTTGTCCTACTACGGGAAATATGGCCGGTTCGGCGGGTTCGGCGGGACCGCCTTGGACGTCAGCAGCCCGTACGACGACTGGGACACGCGGGTCCTCCTGGCCGAGGGCATGATCGAGAAGCCTTTCATCCCGCTGCTCGGCAGTTCCCATCTGGTGCGAGCGGTCGCCTCGACCGCCGCCGCGGTGAATGCCACCAACTCCGCCTACAGCTTGGACGGTAACTCAGCGAACAACACATCGACCGGGACAGTCGTCCTGGAGGTCTGGTTGCGGGACGTGCGACTCGACGACGCCCGAAACCTGAACCAACGCTTGGACGGCCAGTTGCTGGGCGAGACCTCGGGCCTGCCCGGACAGGACCTCAAAGGCCGGTTCAAGTACGACTTCGCCGGGAGCCCGTCAGGTGATGTCCACTTGTACCTGACCCACAAATGATATCTTCCGACCGCGTCTTCCCTTCCCGCCAACTTGCCATGAAAACGATGAACTTCTCCCCTGCCCTTCGCGGACTCACCTCGTTCGAGGTCGGCGGCCTCCTCGCCGCAGCGGTGTTGCTCGCCGGTCTGGCGATGCCCCGCGCGATCGGGAGCCACGGCCAGCCGGCGTGGTCGGAGACCGTGGCCGGCACCATCCGGTCCGTGTCGGTGGCGCACGACGCCTGGGAGCCGGCAGCGGGCAGGATCGGTGTGTCCGTGGTCCGTCCTGCAGCCCGCCAAACCCTGGCGCCTGCCGGCATCCCGGCCGTTTCCTCCTACGGCGATGCCGACCTCTCCAGGACGGGGCCCGCGGCCGCGATGGGCTCCGCGTCGTTCGACGCCGTGTGGACGGACGCGCCGTCGGGCATGATCGGAGACCGGGAAGGTCGGAACGGCTTCCCGACAAGCCGCAGGTCCTCCATGCCGGAAGGATCGGAGAGCGCTGGGTTCCGGAAGCTGTCGGCCGGAATGCCTGCCCTGATGGCGCGCGACGCCGCAGGCCCTCGTTGACCCCTTTCGCCGGTCCGCCCGCCGGTCCGGCTGCTTCATCAGACATTTTTGGGACGATCCCGCCGACCCAGGTCGTCGGGTCGGGTTAGAACGACAAGATCAACACCACCATGAAACTCAGCCATTCCTCAAGCAACCGCCGCCGTGCCTTCACGATGATCGAGATGGTCGGCGTGCTCGCGGTGATCGCCATCCTCGCCGGCCTGCT
>JANNAJ010000120.1:0-5252 GCA_031384285.1 Verrucomicrobiota bacterium | reverse complement strand
CTCATGCGTCAGGATGACCTCTGGTTTCGGAAGCGATAGCACGGGCGGACCGTAGGCATCGGGGCGCGGGGTGGGAACCGGATTCGTCGCCGCGTCCGGGAGGTGCCGGGCGACCTTGCTGTGCCGCCTTCGTCTGGTAGTTTCGGCGCACATGCAACGCCGCCTGCTGGCCTTCCTTGCCGTCCTGTCCGTTTCGGTCGCCGTCGAGGCGGCGGAGCGCGTGTTCGATTTCAGCCTGACGCCGCCGGGCTCGATGCCCGAGGGGTTCAAAGCCTTCCGTGCGGGCGTCGGCAAGGAGGCCGATTGGAAGGTCGTGCTCACCGAGGTGCCGAGCAGTTTCAAGCCGGTCTCGGCCAAGGCGGCCGAGGCCAACCGTCTGCCGGTGCTGGCGCAGGTGGCCGCCGATCCGGTGGACGAACGCTTCCCGGTGCTGGTCTTCGACGGCGAGAGCTACGGCGACATGACGCTGACCACGCGCTTCAAGATCGACGGCGGCGCTACGGAGCAGATGGCAGGCGTCGTCTTCCGGGCGCAGGACGAGAAGAACTTCTACGTCGTCCGGGCCAACGCGCTCGACGGCAACGTGCGGTTCTACAAGTTCCTCCAGGGCCAGCGCTCGGCGCCGGTGGGGAACTCCATCCCGGTGTCGCGGGGCGATTGGCACGAGCTGACCGTGCGCTGCGTCGGCAACCGGATCCACGTGCTGTTCAACGGCAAGGAAGCCATCCCGGAGCTGAGCGACAACTCGTTCCTCTCGGGCAAGGTCGGGTTCATGACCAAATCGGATTCCTTGGCCTACTTCAGCGAGGCCAAGGTCAGCTACAAGCCGCTCGAGACGCTCGCCGCGTCGATGGTCCGCGAGTTGTCCGAGCGCCAGCCCCGCCTGCTCAACGCCCGCATCTATGGCAAGACCACCAGCAAGCCGGAGCTCCACGTGCTCGCGAGCAAGGCCGGCGACGAGGCCGGAAAGCTGGCCGAGGAGACGGAGCTCAAGGTCTTCAGCGAGAACCAGAGCTACTTCGCCAAGACCAAGACCGAGCACATCGTCACCGCGCCGCTGCACGACCGGAACGGCGAGACGGTGGGCGTGGTGAAGTTCTTCCTGAAGCCGTTCCCAGGCCAGACCGAGGCGGCCGCGATCACGCGCGTCCTGCCCATCGTGAAGGACCTCGAGGCCCGCGTCGGCGCGGCCCGGGACCTCACGGATTGACCGGCAGGCCGGCGACGCGCCGGTGATCCCTAGGTGGCGGCCCGGGACGGGTTATACCCCATGGGCCGGATCTCCGTCGGATGGCTAGGATGGACACGTGCAAATCCTCGCTCCTCCTCCCGAACCACTTCCCGAGATCCTCCCCGCCATCGGTGTCCGTCGCGACCATCCGGTCCTCGTCCATGCCGGCCGGGTGACTGTCCCCAGATCGCGGATCCGCCGTCGGGCCACCGGATGTCCGCAACGCGGGCTTTTCCGCGTGTTCGCAGCGGGATCGTCACTCTTGTCACCTCGCCAACAGATGGCAGAGCGGATGCTATCCTCATCGTCACTATGAAAGCTGCCATCTTCTTCGAGCGCGATGGAGTGCTCAACCTCTGCGAGACCCGGCACGGTCACCAAGTGGTGCCGCTGCGGTTGGAGCAGTTCAAGGTCAACCCCGACGCCGCCGTTCTGCTCCACCAGCTCAAACAGGCCGGGTTCGTCCTCATCGCCACGACCAACCAGCCGGCCGTCTCGCGCGGCGACTTGTCGCGCAACGAACTCGACCTGATGCACATGATCCTCCGGCGCAAGCTGCCGCTGGACGATATCATGCTCTGCCCGCATGACGACGCCTCGCATCCCTGCCAGAAGCCCGAGCCGGGGATGTTCTTGGAAGCGGCATTCAAATGGAGCCTGGACCTCGACCGCTCCTACATCATCTCCGACAAGTGGCAGGACGCCAAAGCCGGGCAGGTCGCCGGTTGCACCACGGTGATGATCCGCTCTCCTTGGATCGGTGACGACCACCACGACTTCGTGGTGGACGACCTCGAAACCGCGGTCGCCAAGATCGGCCAGCTCCAGAACAACCTGTACGGTCGCGAAGCCGCGATGGCCTGACTGCAGCCGAGAATCTGCCACGGATGGCGACCGCACCGCACCCCGCCCGGATCCAAGGTGGGGCAGGCCGTAGTCGTCCCGTCTTCCTCACCGATGAAAACGCTCGATCCGCAGGCGATCTGGATTCTCGCAGGTGTCCGGCCGTCTCGGATCGGCGGGACCAAACCGTCAGCGTCACCGTCACGGCGGAAATTCCGCTTCAGGGACCACCAGAGCCATCTCTCGACCGGTGCCGGGCAGTTCGCCAAGCCGGACAAGACATGACGCGGCGTCCGATTGCTCCACCGGCCCGGTGCCACGACGGTCGCCGAGCCGTGACGGTCGAGGTTGCCTGAAGACGGACGGGGCCATGATGCGCATCCGCATCCGGTCCGTCCTGTCTTTCCGAGGCCGCCGCTATTCCTTCCAGCCGTGGTTCTCGCGGACCTGGAGCATGGAGGCCAGGATGTTGTTCCAGGTCTCCTGCTTCATGAGCATCTCGTTGGGGAACATGCAGCCGTCCCAGCAGATGTGGCGGGTCTTCTTGGTGACCTTGCCCTTCTCGTCGCGGAGCCAGTAGCCGGCGTCGCGGGCGACGTTGAGTTTGCCGTTCACGTCGTTGACCGGGCAGTGCTTGCCGGTCTTCTCGTGGTCGCCGGAGCCCTTCACCGTGGCGTCGTTCTGCGCGACGTGGAAGTCGATGGTCCAAGGCCGGAGCGCGGCGGTCATCTTCTTCATCGCCTGGTGGAACAGCTCGGGTTCCCAGTGGAACTTGGGCGGCACGATGCGGTGGGTGGCGGGCGCGTTGTGGCCGAGGGTGTAGAGAAGCGTGTGCGCCATGTCCGCCTGGAAGCCGACGACGCGGGGCATCGCGGTCTCCTCGAGCGTCTGGAGCATGTACTTCCAGGAATGCATGCCGCCCCAACAGATCTCGCCCTCGGCGGCGAGGCGTTCGCCGTGGTCCTTCGCGATCTTGCCGGCCTCGCGGAAGGTCTTGGCGATGAGCTTGGTGTTGCCCTTGGGGTCCTTGTCCCAATCGGTGACGCTGGCGGCGGTGTCGATGCGGACGACGCCGTCGGGCCGGATGCCGAGGTCGCGGAGCTTCTTGGCGATGCGGCAGGCCTTCTTCACGGCGCCGACCCAGTTGGCGCGCTTGGTCTCGTCACCCATGGCCGAACCGTCGAACCACACCGGCGCCACGACGGATCCGACCGCGAAGCCTTTGGACTTGATCTTGTCGGCGAGCTTCTTGATCCCGTCGTCGGTGATGTCGATGTTGACGTGCGGGTCGTAGAGGAAGAGGTCCACGCCATCGAACTTCTGCCCGTTGACCTGCGCCTTGGCGGTCAGGTCCAGCATGGTGTCGAGGTCGATGAAGGGCTCGGCGCCCGGGCTGCCCTTGCCGACGAGGCCTGGCCACATGGCATTGTGGAGCTTCGGGAAATTGTTGGCGGCAGACGCGGGGGCGGGGGCGGGGACGGCTTTTTTCATGGCGTGGAGATGTGCGCGAGTAACTGCCGGAAAGGCCGGGGCGGGGCAAGCGGCTTTTGGCGGAGACGGGCGGAAAGCCGGGGTCGGTGCCGGAGCGGGCCGCATCCCGAAGGTGGCACGGGAAATTCCCGAGGCTCCCCCACTTCCCGTCTTGGCGAGGATGCCGGTTTCCGCGATGGTCTCCCCCAGTGATTCAGACCGCCGCCGAACTGAGCGACCTCGCGGCCCGCATCCATGATGCGCCGTGGGTCGGCATCGATACCGAGGCCGACAGCCTCCATGCCTATCCGGAGAAGCTCTGCCTGCTGCAGATCGCCATCCCGGACGGCGCCTATCTCGTCGATCCGCTGGCGGACCTCCACCTCGAACCGGTCTGGGAGGCGTTCGATAAGCACGAGCTGATCCTCCACGCATCGGACTACGACCTTCATCTGCTCTACAACGGGCATCATTTCAAGCCGACGAGCCTGTTCGACACGATGTGGGCGGCGCGGCTGGTCGGCGACGCGAAGTTCGGCCTCAACGACGTGCTCACGCGATACCTCGGCCTCACGCTGGAGAAGGGTGCGCAAAAGGCCGATTGGGGCATGCGACCGCTCACGGCGCGGATGACCGAGTACGCGCTCAACGACGTCCGCTACCTCCGGGAGATCGAGCAGCTGCTCCGCGCGAAGCTCACCGAGCTCGGACGGTTGGAATGGCATCGTCAGCTCTGCGCGCGGTTGATCGAGGACAACGCCAGCCTCAGCCAGGTCGACATGGACACGGCGTGGCGCATGCGCGGCCACGACCAGCTCGACGACACCGGCCTCGCCGTGCTCCGCGAGCTCTGGCTCTGGCGCGAGAAAGACGCGCTGCGGACCGGCCGTCCACCGTTCTTCATCCTCAAGCACGAGGCGCTCAGCGAGATCGCCGGGCAGGCCAGCAAGGGCGGGCCGAAAGCGGTCAAGCTCCCCCATTTCCTCACCCCGAAGCGGCGCTCGGGCATCCACGAAGCCATCGACCGCGGCCTCGCGGTGCCGGAAGCCGAACGCCCGACGCACATCCGCGTCCACTCGCGCCGGATGACCGGTGCCGAGCTGGATTACGCCGACGTGCTGAAGGTGCGCCGGGACAAACGCGCCGAGGAGCTCGTGATGGACCCCACCATCATCGCATCGCGCGGCACCCTCTTCGCCTTGGCACGGAACGATCCCGGCGAATGGGAACGGCTTCTGCCGTGGCAGCGCGAGATCCTGAAGGACTGAGCCCGACAGGCGGTTGACAAGGCCGCCGACGGCACCCAGGGCGATTGATCGGGAAAGAGCTGCTGCCGGCTTCGTCCTGCCGGGCAGCTCCGGTTTGCGGCCCTCCGTTTCCTGCCGATCCGCCGGACAATCCCCTTCCCACGCGGCGCTCGCTGTCTAGCCTTTGCGGACACCATGAGCGATCCCCTTCCCCGTCCGTTGAGCCGCCGGGATCTCTTGCGCGGCATCGCCGGCATCGGTGTCGGAGCCGCGTTCGGCGGCTGCGCCGGCCCGCTCCACGACGGGACGGACCGCCCAGCCAAGCCGAACGCCATCACCCGCGAGAACGCCCGGCCCGGCACCCGCGACTGGATGCTCACCTCGCCGCGCATCGAACCGACGTCGCGCTATCGCTGCCCGTGGATCGAAGGCTATTGCTCGCATGCACGCGCTCGCGCCGG
>JANNAJ010000183.1:0-3802 GCA_031384285.1 Verrucomicrobiota bacterium | reverse complement strand
CGACGCGCTCGAGCGGGCGGAGCCGCACCTGGACGGCGGAATCCTTGCCCTGCTCGTCGAGCCGCGAGACGAGGTCCTGGATCTGCGGCATGTCGCCGTGCTTGGCGATGATGGTGAGCGAATTGGCGGAGAGGTAGGGCTCGATCACCGGGCGGGCGGAGCGCGGGCGGTCCTCGAACAACGCGCCGAGCTTGGTGGAGACGTCCAGCGCCTTCGCCTTCTTGAGCCATACGAACTGGACGTCGCGGTCGGACCGCTCGGGCGCCTTGTCGAGCGTCGGCAGGATCTTCTCGACCACGCGGAAGTGCGCGGGCGTCGCGGAGACGATGAGGCTGTTGGAACGTTCGTCGATCGACACGCTGACGGCCGGGCCGCGCCGTCCTTCGCCGTCGGCGGATCCGCCGCGGAGGTTGCGCGTGACGTTCTGCAGCAGCTGCTGGAGGACCGACGAGACCTCGCGTGCGACGCCGTTCTCGAGCTTGTAGATCCGGACCTCGATGTCGCCCGGGTTGCCGTTGCCGTCGGTGTCGAGCTCGTGGACGATCTTGAGGACGTCCTGCACCGCGTTGGTCGGGCCGTTGATGAGGAGGCTGTTGGCGCCCGGGACGGCGGTGACGGCGACGCGGCGGCCGGCGCCGGGACCGGAGCCGATGCGGTTGGTGAGCGTGCGGTTGACGGCCTCGGCGAGGTCCTCGGCGCGGCTCTTGGTGAGGCGGACGGTCTGGATGACGTTCTGGGCGGCGGGATCGGTCTGGTCCATCGACTTCACGAGCTGCTCGACCTTCTCGGCGGTGGCGGCGGGTGCGTCGACGACGAGCGTGCGCTCGTTCCCGCCGGCGCTGACCATCAGGCGGACCGCGGGATCCGGGCTGGCGATCTGCTTGGCGTAAAGTTGGGACAACATCGCCACCAGGCTCGTGGCGGTGCTGCGCTCGAGGGAGACGACGCGGACGGCGCGGCCGTTCTCGCCGCCGCCGCCGGCCTGGAGGAGCACGGCGATCTCCTCGATGGCGACCAACTGGGGCTCGGTGCCGGCGACGATCAGCTGGTTGCTCGCGGCATCCTCTAGGATCAGGGCCTCGCTGCCGCCGAGCTCCGTCTGGCTCTTGCTGCGGTCGGTGTAGACCTGCCGCACCTTGGAGCCGAGCTCGCCGACGGAGCGGTTCTTCACGGTCAGCACCCGCATCGAACGACCGGCCTGCGTGCCGAGCGACGTGTCGAGCTGCTCGATGATGACGGCGGCGGACTGGAGCTCCTTGGGGTCGCCGGTGGCGATGATGGTGCGGGTCTTGGGATCGGTGACGACGCTGACGCGCTTCTGGGGGCGGCCGTAGGCGTCGTAGCGGACGAGGGCGGTGGCGAGGATCTCGACGACCTTGTCGGCATCGGCCGACTTGAGCTTGAAGACGCGCGTGCTGGCGCTCTGGGCACCGACCTTGTCGAGCTTGCGGATGATGTCCTCGACGACGGCGAGCTCGTTGGTGGCGCCGGTGACGATGATGCGGTTCCCGCTGGTGTCGGCCGTGATCAAGGTGTCGGCGGCGGGCGCGCCCGGGCGGTTCTTGGCCTGCTCGGTGTAGAGGGTGCGGACCGTGGTGGTGAGCTCCACGGCGTTGGCGGTCGCGAGGTCGATCACGCGCGTGTCGCGGGGCTGGAAGGCCGCGTCGCCGCTGCGCAGCTGCGCGATGATGGACTCGATCTCGGTGATGTGGTTCGTGCGCGCCGTGACGATGAACCGGGCGTTCTTGGCGTCGGTGATGATCTGCGCATCGGCGGGATCGCTGGCGTCGCGGCCCTTCATCCGGCCCTGGTAGAGCTGCTCCACCAACGGTTGCAGGCGCGCCAGCTCGTCCGCGCTGCCGACCTCGAGCAGCTTCGTCTCACGGGCGGAACGGGTGACCTGCGCGGACTGGATCTCGTCGACGATCTGGTCGACGACCTTCAGCTGCGCCTCGTTGCCGGCGTGGATGAGCTGGTTGCTCTCGGGTTCCTCGAGGATGAGGATCTCCGAGGTGGCGAGCTCGGGCTGGCCCTTGATGCGGTCGGCGTAGAGCTGGCGGACCTTGGAGGAGAGCGCGGCCGCTTTGCCCTGCTTGAGGGTGATGACCTTGGTGCGCCGCTCGGGCTGGGCGCCGAGCGATTGGTCGAGCTGCTCGATGATGAGCGAGACGCCCTGGAGCTCCTTCGGGTCGCCGGTGACGATCAGCGTCCGGGTCTTGGAGTCGACGGAGACCGTGGCGCGCTTCTGCGGCCGGCCGTAGGCGTCGTAGCGGACGAGCGACGTGGTCAGGATCTCCGCGACCTTGTCCGGATCGGCGGACTTGATCTTGAAGACGCGGGCGGAAGCGCTCTGGGCGCTGCCTTTGTCGAGCTTGCGGACGATCTCCTCGACGGCGGTCAGCTCGTTGGTGTCGCCGACGAGGATGAGGCGGTTGCCGCCGGTGTCGGGCGTGATGAGCGTGTCGGCGGTCTGGCCGCCGAGACGGCCCTTGGCCTCCTCGGCGTAGAGGGTGCGGACGGTTGTGGCGAGCTCGACGGCGCTGGCGGTGGTGAGGTCGATGATGCGGGTCTGGCGGTTCTCGGTGCGGGCCTTGCCGGTGCCGAGCTGCTGGAGGATGGCCTCGATCTGCTTCAGGTGCTCGGGCTTGCCGGTGACGATGAGGCGGCCGGTCTTGGCGTCGGCGATGATCTGGGCGTCGGCCGGATCGGTGTCCTGCTTGTCCTTCCACTGGTCCTTGTAGAGCTGCGCGACGAGCGGTTGGAGGCGCTGCACGTCGGCCGCGGTGCCGACCTCGAAGGTCCGGGTCTCGCGGTCCGCCGACGCTCCGGCGTCGCCGACCTGGAGGCGGGAGACGAGGTCCTCGATCAACTTCAGGTGGTCGGCGCGCGCGCTGACGAGCAGGCGTCCGGTCTTGCCGTCGCTGACGATCTGGGCGTCGGCGATGCCGGATTGCGGGCTGCTGGCGACCTGGTCCTTGTAGAACTGCTGGAGCAGCGGCAGAACGCGCTGCGCCTCGGAGAGTTTGCCGAGGTCGAACGTCTTGGTCTCTCTCGCCAACGGTGCCTGGCTCTCCATCGTCGAGACGATCTGGCGGATGGACGACGCCTGTTCCTCGGTGCCATGGACCAGCAGGCGGGTGCCGGAGGCGTCCCCGTAGATGGAAGCGGGCTTGATGGTCTTGCCCTGGGACTGCTCGGTGTAGATCTGGCGGACCTTCGGGAGCAGGTCGGCCGTGGTCGCGTTCTTCAGCTCGACCGGATGGAGCTCGCGGACGCCTTGGTCGGGGTTCGCGTCGAGCGCGGTGACCATCGTGGCGACCTGGGCGAGGGTGGCGGGCGGGGCGAGCACCAGCAGGCGCTTGCCGGCGGGCTCGGGCGTGATGCTGAGCAGGCCGCCGATGTTCCGGCCGGGGTTCTGCGCGGCGAACACCTTCTGCACCGTGGCCGCGAGCGCGTCGGGATCGCCCTTCACGTCGAAGATGCGGAGCACGCGCTCCTTGCCGGAGGATTCGCCGTCGAGCTTCTCGATGACGGATTCGACGTCCTGCAGGTCGGACCGGCTGCCGGAGACGATGAGCGAGTTGGATTTCTCGTCGGCGGCGACGGTGACGCGCCTGACGGCCTGGCCGCGCGCGTCGAAGCGCACCATCGCGTTGGAGACGATGGGCGCCATCATGGTCGCCTCGGCCATGTTGAGCTTGAAGACGCGGGCGCCGGGCGCCTGCTGCGGGGCGTTGTCGAGGCGGTCGACGAGGGCGATGACCTGCTCGATCTCGGCGTGGCTGCCGGTGACGATGAGGCG
>JANNAJ010000103.1:0-8126 GCA_031384285.1 Verrucomicrobiota bacterium | reverse complement strand
GTGAAGGACCCGGTCCACGTCCGCGACTTCCACGCCACCTTGCTGCACCTGCTCGGCATCAACCACGAGCGTTTCGCCTACAAATACCAGGGCCTCGACATGCGGCTCACCGGCGTCGAGAAGACCGAGGTGGTGAAAGCGCTGCTGGCGTAGCAGCCCCCGGAGAAGTCGAGGGTCCGCGGGCGACGCGGATCCGATTTCTGCAGCGCCGAAGCCTCCACAAGATGGCTCGGGCTGTGCCCCGCCGCCGCTTTCTCCCCCAGCGTCGGTCGCTGGTAGCGCTCGGCGAAGCCGGAGGCGGTCAACCGGTGCGGCCGAACTTCTTCTCCAGTTCGCGCCAGTTCATCTCGATGAGCGTGGGGCGACCGTGCGGACAGGTGTAGGGCATGGTGCAACGGCGGAGGTCGTTCACCAGGTTCTCGAGCTCCGGTCCGCGCAACGGGTCGTTGGCCTTCACCGCGTGGCGGCAGACCGTCTTCGCGACGACGTCCTCGCCGAGCCGCGCGTTGTTGACGCCTTCGCCGGCGGACTTCAGCGCGTCGATCAGCTCGAAGGCGAACTGCTTCGGGTTGCCCGCCTTCACGAAGGGCGGTAGCGCGTCGAGCAGGAAGGTGCGTTCGCCGAACTCGCTCAGGCCGACGCCGAGGCGCGCCAGCGTCGCGAGGTTCCGCCGCACGAAATCCGCGTCGCGCGGCGTGAGCTCGACGGTCTCGGGCAGCAACAGGCGCTGCGAGGGCGCCTGCTGCGCGGTCTCGATGCGCGCGAGCATCTGCTCGAAGAGGATCCGCTCGTGCGCCGCATGTTGGTCGAGCAGGACCAGTCCG
Source organism: Verrucomicrobiota bacterium (assembly GCA_031384285.1). Taxonomy (GTDB): domain Bacteria; phylum Verrucomicrobiota; class Verrucomicrobiia; order Limisphaerales; family UBA9464; genus CAIVQB01. Next base: position 7,302 of record JANNAJ010000103.1, on the reverse strand, counting down.
CGATCGGATTCCAGCACCACGTAGAGCCGTCCCACCACACCGACGAGACGCAAGGGAACGTGGAGCAGCGGAACGGGGGCGCCGCCTGAAGACGGGTGAGCCAGTGAGCCAGCGGGCCAATGAGCCAGGGGGGCGTTGGCGGTGCTTGGAGCAGGCTGGGTGCTGGATGGCGGAGAGAAGACGGAGGAACCCGGAGCGGCGTGGAGCGCGGACAGGTCGGCGGCGGTGGGCGGAACGTCGGCGGCCGCCGTGGGATGGAAAGGGCTTGGCGTTCGGGGCTTGAGGGAGGGAGGAAGCGCGGTCAGTGCCGGTGGCGCTTCCGACGGCGGGGCGAGGGGGAAGCCCGGTGCGGGTCCGCGCTCATCCATTCTTTCGCCCCGTAGAGAGGGGAAAGCAGAAGAGAGTGCCGCGAAATCCGCGGACACAGAAGCCGAGCCCGCCACGGGCGGGATGGATGCATCGGCCGTGGTGTGTCGCGCGGGGGCTTTCTCCCCCGACCATGTTCCCACCTGCCCACCTGCTCGCCCGCCACCGTCCGCGTTGCCATGGAAGGCGTGCAGCGTGTCGCGCACGGCCTTCGCGACGAGGCGGCGGACGGCCTGCTCCTCACGGAACCTCACCTCGCGCTTCTGCGGATGGACGTTGACGTCCACGGCGGCGGGATCGATCTCGAGGAAGAGGCAGCAGACCGGATAACGGCCGCGCATCAGGGCGGTGTGGTAGCCTTCGAGGAGCGCGAAATTGAGGCCGCGGTTGTCCACCGGCCGTTGGTTGACGAAGAGATGTTGTTCGTCGCGCGTACCGCGGGAGACGCCCGGCGCACCGATGAATCCCCAAAGGCGGAAGCGCGAGGTGGGCGGCGCGTGGCCGGACGGGATCCCCGGGTCCGAGGTCTGAAGACTGAAACCTGAAACTCCTTCGTCCGGACCTTGGATCTCCTCCCGCGCCTCCTCGACCTCGGTCACGAAGTCCACCGGCAACAACGGGACGTCCGCGCCGTGGAGCTGACGGAGCCGTTCGCGGAGCGCGGCGAAGCGGCCGGCGGGATCCGTCCAGGCCACGGGCGGCAGCTGCCAGGCCGTCCGGCCGTCGTTCACAAACGTGAACCCGACCTGGGGGAACGCGAGCGCGACGAGCGTGAGATAGTGGGCGATGTGGGCGCGCTCGGTCTCCTCGCCGCGGAGGAACTTGCGACGGGCGGGCAGGTTGAAGAAGAGCTGGCGGACCTCCACCGAGGTGCCGGACGGCGACGCGGCGGCCTTCACCTCGATGATCTTGCCGCCGTTGATGACCACTTGCGCGGCCTCGCCCGAGGTGTCGTCGCGTTCCCTCGTGGTGAGGGTGAATCGGCTCACGCTGGCGATGCTCGGGATGGCCTCGCCGCGGAAGCCCATCGTCGCGATGGAGGCGAGGTCCTCAGCGCGCCGGATCTTCGAGGTGGCGTGGCGTTCGAGGCAGAGCAGCGCGTCGTCGCGGCTCATGCCGGTGCCGTCGTCGGTGACGCGGATGAGGCTGCGTCCGCCGGCGCCGATCTCGACGGAGATGCGCGTCGGTCCGGCGTCGAGCGAGTTCTCGACCAGTTCCTTCACGACGCTGGCCGGACGCTCCACGACCTCGCCCGCCGCGATCTGGTTCGCGACGTGTTCCGGGAGGAGGCGGATGCGGTTCACGGAGACACCGTAGTCCGCGGCCCGCGGCGCGTGGAAGCGCGGTTTGGCGCGCGGCGGGCGATCCGAAGCGGTGGAGGACGGTGGCGCAGTTCCGCGACCCGACGTTCCGCCGAGCTGTTGTAGGCGGCGGGCGGGGAGAGGCCGATGCGTCCGGACATGGGTGGCAGGCAGCGGACTGGAAAGTCCGCGCTCCCGGCAGAGCGCGACTTGGCGCGGTGTTCCGGTTTGTGCGGGACACTTCCATCCGCTACCCACAGCGGCCATGTCGCGCCACATCCATGCCCTCCCGGCCGATCCCTCGATGAAGGTGCGGAAGCGCTCGACGTGGGAGGTCGTCCGGCGGGTCGCGACGTACCTTCGTCCGTATCCGTGGATGGCCGTCGGCACCATCGCGTGCGCGGTGGTCTCGCAGGCGGCGGCGATGGCGTATCCGAAGCTCACGCGGCTGGTGATCGACGAGGTGATCGGCGCGAAGCGGGCGGAGCTGCTGACGCCGGTGATGCTCGGTCTGCTCGGGGCCTTCGTGGTGCGCGATGTCTTCAACGCCGTCCGCATCCGGCTCAACAACACGTTCGAGCAGGACGTCATCTACGACATCCGCCGCGAGGTGTACGGACGGCTCCAGCGGTTGCCGCAGCGGTGGTTCGACCAGCGGGCATCGGGAGACCTGATGACGCGCGTGCTGGAGGACGTGAACGCGATGGAACGGCTGCTCATCGACGGCACCGAGCAGGGCGTCGTGGCGTTGCTGGCGATCGTCGGCGTGGCGACGTTGCTGTTCTTGAACAACCCGCTGCTGGCCGGGGTGGCGTTGTTGCCGCTGCCGGTCCTCGCGGGCGGCGCGCTGTGGTACACGCTCACCGCGCACACCCGCTACCGCGCGCAACGCGAGGCGAGCTCGGCGATGAACGCCCTGCTGATGGGCAACCTCCAGGGCGTCCGGCAGATCAAGTCCTTCGGCCGCGAGCCGCACGAGGACGAGCGGTTCGCGGCGCGCGCGGACGCTCTGCGCCGCGGTTCGTTGACGGTGATGAAGGTGTGGGCGGTGTACAACCCGGTGATGACCTGGGCGGCCGCGGCGGGTGTCGTGGCGGTGTTGTGGGTCGGCGGACGGCTCGTCCTCCAAGGCGCGCTCCAGGTCGGTCAGCTCGTGGAGTTCGTCCTCTATCTCGGTCTCTTCTACGATCCGATCGGCCGCCTGCACACGCTCAACCAGATGCTCCAGAGCGCCCGGGCCGCGGGTGAACGCGTCTTCGACATCCTCGACGCGCCGGAGGAGCCGGGGGCCGTCCCGCCCGCGGGCGGTTGGAAGCGTTGCCGCGGCGAGGTCGTCTTCGACGGCGTCTGCGCGGATTACGGCGACGAGCGGCTCGCGCTGAAGGACATCTCGTTCCGCGCCGCGCCGGGCGAGATGATCGCGCTGGTCGGGCCGACCGGCGCCGGCAAATCGACCTTGGTGAACCTGCTCCCGCGGTTCTACGAGCGGTCCGCCGGCCGGATCCTGGTCGACGGGCGCGATGTCCGGGATCTCCCGTTGGCCGAGCTCCGGACCCAGGTCGCGGTGGTCAGCCAAGAGCCGTTCCTGTTCAACGGGACCATCCGCGAGAACATCCAGTACGGGCGGCTCGACGCGTCGGACGCCGATCTGGTGCGGGCGGCGCGCGCGGCGAACTGCCACGATTTCATCGCCGCTTTGCCGCAGGGCTACGATACCCGCGTCGGCGAACGCGGCGTGCGTCTCAGCGTCGGCGAGAAACAACGGATCAGCATCGCCCGCGCGCTGCTGAAGGACGCGCCCATCCTCGTGCTCGACGAGGCCACCGCGAGCGTGGACACCGCGACGGAACGGCTGATCCAAGAGGCGCTGGACCGCTTGATGGCCGGCCGGACCAGCTTCGTGGTGGCCCACCGTCTGAGCACCATCCAGCACGCGGACCAGATCCTGGTGCTCCGGCACGGACAGGTGGTGGAGCGCGGCACGGATCCGGAACTCGTGGCCGCGGGCGGTCTGTACGCCCGGTTGCTGCGAGCGCAGAGCGCGGCGACGGCGGTGGAGGTCGGCTGAACGCGGAGCGGGGGGTGGAGTTCGACCGGATCCTCTTCCGTCGCCGACAACTGAAAAGCGGGGCCTCGGCTCAGGCGAACAGGCCGGCCGGATCCACGGACACGGACAGCGCGCGCCCACCCGTCTGGACTTCCTCGACCTTGCCGTCGCGCCAGGCGCGGAGGCGATAGAGCGTCGCGAAACCGAAATCCGGCGCGGCGCCGCCTTGGCCGCCAACGAGCTCGCTGCCGCGGCGGACGTTGTCCTGCATCCATGCCGGCAGGAGCAGATGGAAGGGGTTCCTCCGGACTTCGCCGATATGGAACGACACGCCGGTCACCTGGTCGGCGACGTCCTGGTCGCTCGCCTCGACCATCAGGTTGGGCTTCGTCATCTGGCCCCAGTACTCGGTCTCGACGAGGAACGTGGCGAAGCCGGCCGGCAGCGTCGCGAGCGCGTCCATCACGAGATGGTGGGTGCCGATGTGGGTGCCGTTCCAGTCGTGCTCGTGGGGGAAGAAGATCGCGCGCGGCCGGTGCGACGCGAGGATCCCGGCGATGGTCCGGACCATGCCCTGCCAATGGGCCTGGTCTTCGGCGCGGCACTTGGGGGTGACCTTCTCCAATCCATCGGGCGCGGTCTGGACGAGCCCGAAGCCGAGGTAACGGCAGGCTTCCTCCAACTCGGCGAGGCGGCCGGCCTGGCGGGCGCGGTTGCTGCCTTGGGTGACGGCGACGTTGACCACATCCCATGCGGCCTCGCGGCGCAACCGGAGCGGCAGGTTGCCGATGAGGCCCTCGTCGTCCGGGTGCGGGGAGAAGATGAGCGCGGTCGGAGCACCGGCGGCGACGGGCGGGTTGGCGGCGGGTGGGAAGCCGCCGAGCGGAAGGGCTTTGCCGTCGCGGAACTGGCGGGTGTAGCTGGCGACAAGGCTCGCGTAAGGATTCATCGTTGCGTGGTCGGTTGTGCCAACCCGGGCACGGGGTCGGCAAGCTCCTTCCCCCGACCTTTCCCCGATGGGGCCGTCTGGGATGGAGGGGGCCCGCGTCTTCGTCGGGCCCCGGCGACCTGCCTGCCGGTGATCGGATGAAACGGGGTGGAACGGCCGCTTGAAATCCGGTGCGGGAGCCCCCAATTTTTGCCGATGCCTGTCCCCGCTGATTTCAAGAACGTCACCGCTGTCGCCAAGGCCAACGTCTATTTCGACGGCCGCGTCGTCTCCCACACCATCCTGTTCCCCGACGGATCGAAGAAGACGCTCGGGCTGATCTATCCGGGCAAGTTCCATTTCGGCACCGACAAGGCCGAGCGCATGGAGATCGTCGCCGGCGACTGCTCGGTGAAGCTCGACGGGGCATCCGCGGTCACCGTCCACGGTGCCGGCCAGCATTTCGATGTCGCGGCGAACTCCGGCTTCGACATCGAGGTCACCTCCGGCATCTGCGAATACATCTGCTCCTTCATCGGTTGATCTGCCGGCCTGCGCCGGTCTTGTCCCGCAACGTCCACCCTTGATCCCCCGCCCCTCATGAACCGCCGCTCGTTCCTCCTCGCCGCGTCCACGTTGCCTGTCGTCGTGCAGGCCGCGGGGTCCAAGAGCTACACCTTCGGCCTCGTCGCCAAGTCGCAGGGCAACGCCGTCTTCCAGGTCGCGCGCGTCGGGGCCGAGGACGCCGCGCGCGAGCTCGGCGCGAAGCACGGGCTGCGCATCAAGGTCGATTGGCGCACGCCGAACGAGGAGGACGCCCAGAAGCAGGCGGAGGCCATCGAACAGCTGGTGCTCGCGGGCGCTGATGGCATCGCCATCAGCTGCAGCGACGCGAACAAGGTGACCGATGCCATCGACAAGGCCGTGAAGGGCGGCGTGCCGGTGTGCACCTTCGACAGCGATGCGCCGGCCTCGAAGCGCTTCATCAACTACGGCGTGGACGACCTCGAATGCGGCCGGCAGGTCATCGCCGAGCTGGCCAAGGTCATGGGCGGCAAGGGCGTCGTCGCCATCCTCGCCGGCAACCAGAACGCGCCGAACCTGCAGAAGCGGTCGCAGGGCGTCCGCGAAGGCGCGAAAGCGTTCCCCGGGATCCGCATCCGCGACACCTACTACCACAAGGAGACGCCGCAGGACGCCGCGGCCCGCGTCGAGCAGGTGATGCAGGCGGCCCCCGAGGTCACCGGATGGGCGATGATCGGCGGATGGCCCTTGTTCACCGAGCACGCGCTCAAGTGGGCGCCGGGCACGGTGAAGTGCGTCAGCGTCGATGCCTTGCCGGCCCAGCTCGCCTATCTCCGCAGCGGGCACGTGCAGAAGCTGCTCGCCCAGCAATGCCACGCCTGGGGCTACCGCTCCATCGAGCTGCTGCTCGACAAGGTCCACTTCAAGAAGAGCCCGCCCTCCGTCAAGGAGGTCAGCCCGTTGGTGCCCGTCGACCGGGACAACGTGGATGCCTACGCGAAGAACTGGGAGAAGTGGCTCCCGAAGTGACCCGCGGGGTCCGGCTCACCAGCCGAGTCCCATGGCGGTCAGCCGCTCCTGCAGGCGCGGCAGGTTCCACTCCTGCACTCCGCCGTCCTCGAGATGGACGTGCACCCAAGCGCCGTTCGGTGAGCGGGCGAAGCCCTTGGCACCCCCGGCGGACGGCAGGCGGAACGTCGCGTTCGTCGACGCCGACAACCAGATCCCGGCCGCGTCGCGCCGCAGTCCAGGGGCGTTGTCGGTCGCGGGTAGCGCTTTGAGGGTGGTCGGCAAGAAGCGGACGACGTCGCGCGGGCTCGCGAATTCCCAGAGCGTCGCGCGGGTCTGGCCGGGCGCGTAGACCGCGAGCTGGCGACCGGTCGGCGACAGGTCGACCCGCCCGGCCGGTGTCTCGACCGCGGCCAGCGGCCGGCGCGATGGCACGTCCCAGAGCTGGACCCGGCCGTCCAACCGGGCCACGGCGAGCACGCGGTCGGCCTCGTCGAGCGAGAGGCCGGCCGCACCGGACAGTCCGTCCGCGAACCGCAGCACCTGTGCGGTGAAGGTATCCGCGACCCAGACACCGGTCCGCGTCGCGCAGACCACGCGCCGGGCGTCGCCGAACCATGCCATCGCCGTGGGCGTCCCTTCCAAGGGCAGGTGGACCGAGACCTTGCCGAGGCCGAGGTCGACGATGGCGAGGCCCGGCGGTTCCTCGATCAGCACGGCGAGGCGTGTCTCGCTCGGCGACCACGCGAACGGTCCGGTCCTGCCGGGAAGCTCGATGTAGCGCTTCTGTCCCATGTCCACCGTGGGAGACAGCGCGATGAAGCGTTCCGCGTCGGCGTGGCCGCCGTAGGTGTAGCCGGCCAGGGTGCCTTCGCCGTTGAAGGCCGCGTGGCTCATGCTGTGCGCCCGTCCGGACCAGGACCACGCGCCGGTGCCCGGGTCGCACCGGCGGAAACGCAAGGCACCCGTCTGGTCGACCATCGACAGCCAGCGTCCGCTGGTGCTGAACCCGAAGAACTGGGCGAGCGGTCCTACTTCCACCTCGTGCCGGAAGAGCTCCGCGTGGTCCTTCAACGAACGGAAGACGACGACTCCCTCGGGCGTGGCCGTGACGTAGCGTTCGCGAG
>JANNAJ010000094.1:0-6082 GCA_031384285.1 Verrucomicrobiota bacterium | reverse complement strand
CGCAAAGCCGACATCGTCCACATGGAGCATCTCGCCAAGAGCGTGAACGTCCAGGCCGTCGTCCCCACCCGCGGCCTCATCGGCTTCGAGACCGACCTCGTCAACAGCACCAAGGGCATGGGCGTGATGAGCCATCTCTTCCACGAGTACGGCACCGACCGCGGCGTCATCCCGGCCCGCAAGAACGGCTCGCTCGTCGCCATGGAATCCGGCGAGGCGACCTCCTACGCCTTGAACATGATCCAGGAGCGCGGACGCCTGATGATCGAGGCGAAGGACCCGGTCTATGTCGGCATGATCGTCGGCGAGAACGCCCGCGAGGACGACATCATGGTCAACGCGGTGAAGGAGAAGAAGCTCACCAACATGCGCTCGCAGGGCGACGGCAAGGGCATCCAGCTCAACGCCCCGCTCAAGCTCAGCCTCGAGCGCGCCCTCGAGTACATCGACGTCGACGAATACGTCGAGGCCACGCCCAAGAGCCTGCGCCTCCGCAAGAAGGTGCTCGATGAGAACGCCCGCAAGCGTTCCGAGAAGAGCCGCCAGATCAAGTACGTGACCGAGTGATCCGGGCTCCGGCCCTCACGCGTCCGTCGCACCGCCCGTCTCCGCAAGGAGACGGGCGGTCTTGTTTTCGCCCACCTCCAGGCCCCCGGCTCTCGAAGAACGGAGCCCCTCGGCCCGGGGCGGACAGGGAGGGCGTCCTCGGCGGCGAAAGTAGCGCCGAGTTGCACTCGGCTGTATCGCGGATCTGGAATCCGCAGACGCTGCGGCCGGTGAGCGTGTCGGGCCTTGCCGACTCCCTCCCTACGCAACACGGCGACACAGCCGATCAAAAATCTCCGCCACATCTACCCGCCCCTGCCGATCGGCGGTTCTTTTCCCTGCCCGGCCGGATTCTCGATGAAGTTCCGCCGTCTCGGAGGCGTCCTCGTGGGGCGTGCTGTCGCGAAGGTTGCCCGGAGGCCGTTCTCCGGGCCATGCTCCGGCGTCAGCCCCGTCGATCCACATGCGCCATCGCCATCACCCTCTGGTCTTCGCACCGAGCCGGGCCGTCCGGACCGCGATCGCAGCGTTGGCGGCGTCGTTGATGTCGGTCGCTGCGACGCGATGCGCCGCCGCGGACGCGACGAACGAACCGCCCGTGGTCGCCGCCCAGGTGGATTGGAAGAAGGAACGGCAGTTCTGGTCGTTCCAGCGGCCCGTCGCTCCGCCGCGTCCGGTCGTGCGCGATGCGGCATGGTGCCGGACGTCGGTGGACGGGTTCGTCCTCGCGCGCCTGGAAGAACACGGGCAGCGACCGTCGTCCGAAGCCGACCGGCGTTCGCTCATCCGCCGGGCGACGTTCGATATCACGGGGCTTCCGCCGACGCCGGAAGAGGTCGCCGATCTCCTCGCGGATCCGCGCGACGACGCCTATCCGAAGCTCGTGGAGCGGTTGCTCGCCTCGGCACGCTTCGGCGAGCACTTCGCCAGCCTTTGGTTGCCGCTCGCACGCTTCGCCGAGGACCAGGCGCACCAGGTCGGCGATGACACGACCTACTTCTACGGCAATGCCTGGCGGTACCGCGACTGGGTGATCCGCGCCTTCAACCGCGACCTGCCCTACGACCGCTTCCTCAGCTTCCAGCTCGCCGCCGACCGGCTGTCCGCCGCGGACGATGACGACCTGCCGGCGCTCGGGTTTCTCGGGCTCGGACCGAAGTACTACGACCGCGGCCGGCTCGCCGTGCAGGCCGACGAATGGGAGGACCGCGTGGACACCGTGTGCCGCGCGATGCTCGGGCTCACCGTCGCCTGCGCGCGCTGCCACGACCACAAGTTCGACCCGATCCCCACGCGCGACTACTACGCGCTGGCCGGCGTCTTCGCGAGCAGCCGCATGGCGAACCGCGGACCTGACGGCCGTGAGGAGAAGAACAACGTGCCGATGGCCCGGATGCAGACGGACACGATGCACATCGTCGCCGAGGACGCGCCGAGGGACCTGAACGTCTTCATCCGCGGCAACGTGGACCGCAAGGGCCCGGTGGCGGAACGCCATTTCCTCACCGTGCTCTCCGACGGCGAACCGGCGCGCTTCACCTCGGGCAGCGGACGCCAAGAACTCGCCGCGGCGATCGCCAGCCGCGACAACCCGCTCACGGCGCGCGTCATGGTCAACAGGGTCTGGACGCAGCTCATCGGCCGGCCGCTGGTGCCGACGCCGAGCAATTTCGGCCGGTCCGGCATGGCGCCGACACAACCGCTTCTGCTCGACCACCTCGCGGTGCGGTTCATGGACGAAGGCTGGTCCGTGAAATCACTGATGCGGGAGATCCTGCTCTCGGCGACCTACCGCCAGACGTCGACCGGCGGCAAGGCGGACCCCGAGAACGCGCTGCTCTCGCGCATGCCCCGCCGGCGCCTCTCGATCGAGCAATGGCGCGACACCCTGCTCTTCCTCACCGGCGAGCTCGACCCGTCGGGCGGCAAGTCGGCCGACCTCTCGGACCCCGCGAACCGACGACGCACCGTCTTCGCCCGCGTCAGCCGGCTGAAGCTCGACGACCTGCTGACGCAGTTCGACTACCCGGACGCCAACGTCCACGCCGAGAAGCGCAGCGCCACCACCACGGCGATCCAGAAGCTCTTCGTGCTCAACAGCCCCTTCATGGGCGACCGGGCCAAGAAGCTCGCCCAGCGCGTCGCCGTCGAGGCAGGCGGGTCCGAGACGGCACAGGTCCGGCTCGTCCACCGTCTGCTCTTCAACCGCGAGCCCGACGCCGAAGAGCTCCGGCTGGCGACGGATTTCTTGGCACGGCCCGCGGCCGGCGAGCTGCCGCGATGGGAGCAATACGCCCAGCTGATGCTCGCCTCGAACGAACTGCTCTATGTCGACTGACCCGGCCCTGCCCTTCCGCGGATCTTTGCTCGACCGCCGCCAGATGCTCGGCCGGATGGCCTCGGGGTTCGGCATGCTCGGGCTCGCGGGCCTGCTCGGGCCTTCCGCGCTCGCGTCGGACGCCGTCCGGCCGTCGCACTCCCGGCCGCGGGCCAAGCGGGTGATCTTCCTCTTCATGAACGGCGGTCCGTCGCACGTGGACACGTTCGACCCCAAGCCGGGCCTTTTGAAGCACCAAGGCGAGCAGCCGGGCGGCAGCCTGTTCAAGAAGAGCAACGGCGCCGGCTATCTCCCTTCGCCGCTGCGCTTCGACCGCTGCGGCCGGAGCGGCATCGAGGTCAGCGAGACGCTCCCGCACATCGGCAAGGTGATCGACGAATGCTGCGTCATCCGCTCGATGCACACCGACGTCCCGAACCATGAGCCGGCGCTGCTCCTGATGCACTCGGGCCACATGCAGCCGGTGAGGCCGTCGATGGGGTCGTGGATGCTCTACGGCCTCGGCAGCGAGAACCAGAACCTCCCCGGCTACGTCGTGCTCCGGCCCACGCCGAACATCGTCGTCGGCCCGGCTCTGTGGTCGAACAGCTTCCTGCCGTCGGAATACCAGGCCACGAGCGTCATCACGGCCGACATGAAGGTCGAGAAGCTCATCGCCAACATCCGCAACAACCGCCTGCCCGCGTCCGAACAGCGCGAGCAACTCGACCTGCTCGCGACGTTGAACCGCCGGCATCTCGCGCAGCGCGACGGCGATCCCGAGCTGGACGGCCAGATCAAGGCGATGGAGACGGCGTTCCGCATGCAGCGCGAGGCGATGGAGACCTTCGACATCAGCCGCGAGCCGGAGCACGTGCGCAAGGCGTACGGGGACTCGCCGTTCGCAAGGTCCTGCCTGCTGGCCCGACGGCTCGTGGAATCGGGCGTCCGCGTCGTCTCGGTCTACTACGTGAACGGCAGCAACCAGCCGTGGGACACCCACACCAACCACGACGACGGCCACAAGAAGCTCTGCCAGGACGCCGACCAGCCGACCGCCGCGCTCATCGCCGACCTCAAGCAACGCGGCCTGCTCGACGACACCTTGGTGGTGTGGGGCGGCGAGTTCGGGCGGACCCCTTACGCGCAGAACGAGAAAGACCAGAAGGCCGGCCGCGACCACCATCACACCGCGTTCTCGATGATGCTCGCCGGCGGCGGCATCCGCGGCGGCATGACCTATGGTGCATCGGACGAGTTCGGCCTCAACGCGGTGGAGGACCGCGTGCATGTCCACGACCTCCACGCGACGATCCTGCACCTGATGGGCATCGACCACGAGCGCCTCACCTACCGCTACGCCGGCCGCGATTTCCGACTGACCGATGTCTCCGGCGACGTGGTGAAGAAAATCATCGCCTGAGCCGGGACGATGCGGAGGCGATCGCGCCGCGCGAGCCCGTCGCAGAAGCAGCCCGAGCGTCCGGCAATGGTGAGCGTGACAGGATGGAACAGCGAAGGCGCGAAGGCGCGAAGAACGGGTTTCGGGTTCAACGTTTCATGGGCCGTGCGTCGTCAGGTGGCCCTTTCCTGCTTCCATGCTTTCCAGATTCCAATCGCTCAGCGCGAGCGATGCTCGGCGTTCCGCTCGGCCGATCAGTTCGATCGTTCTGGGGTCCGGGTTCTGGAAGGGCTTCTTCGCGCCTTCGCTGTTCAACCCACCAGCTCCCGCATCGGTTGCCAGCCGTCGACGAGGTACTGCGGACGACCGGTGAGGTCCGGGATCGTGACCCGCGCGGTGTCGAGCCCGAGCTGGTTGTACAGCGTTGCGAAGACCTCGCCGAAGTGGACGCCCCGCTCGGAGATCTCGCCGCCGAGACGGTCGGTCGCTCCGATCACCTGACCGGTGCGCATCCCTCCGCCGGCGAGCAGCGCGCAACCGAGCTGCGGCCAGTGGTCGCGTCCGCCGTCGGCGTTGATCTGCGGCGTGCGACCGAACTCGCCCCAAGCCACCACCGCGACGTCCTTGTCCAGGCCGCGTTCATGCAGGTCCTCGACCAGCGCGCTCATCGCCTGGTCGAAGAGCGGCAGGTGCGTGAGCAGTTCGCTATGGTTGTTGCTGTGGAAATCCCAGCGGCCGAAATTCAGCGTCACGCAGCGCGCGCCGGCCTCGACGAGGCGTCGGGCGACGAGGAACTGCTCGCAGTTGCGCGGCGCGCCGTCGCCGTAGTTCGCCGGGTCGCCCTTGCCGTAGCGTTCGCGGACCTTCGCGGGTTCGCGCCCCACATCGAGAGCCTCCATGAGCTTGCTCGAGGTGAGGATGCCGAAGGCCTGCTGGTTGAAGGCATCGAGCCCCTCGACCACGCCGCTGTTGTCCAGCTCGCGGCGGAACCGGTCGAAGCCCGTCAGCAGCGCGCGCCGGTCGGACAACCGGTCGAGCGTCACGCCGTTGAGGCTGAGGTCCTCCATGCCGGGGCCGTTGGGGCGGAACGCCGTGAACGCCGGCCCGAGGAATCCCGGATGCCCCGGCGAGCCGTAGGGCGGATGCCCGGCCTTGGGCGCGAGCCCGACGAACGCCGGGATCCCCGGATCGGTCTGGCCCTGGAGCTTGGAGAGCGTCGATCCGAGCGAAGGCCATCCGCCGGACGGTTGCTTGGGCACCGGACGCCCCGTGTAGCAGATGAAGGAGTCGTGGTCGCCGCTGGGCGAACCGTACATCGTGCGGATGGGGACCAGCTTGTCCATGATCCGCGCGCAGCGCGGCATGTGCTCGGAGATCTCGATGCCCGGGACGTTGGTGCGCATCGGCCGGTGCGGTCCGCGGATCTCCAGCGGCGCCTCGGTCTTCAGGTCGAACATGTCTTGGTGCGGCGGCGCGCCGACCAGATAGATCATGATGACGGCCTTGTGCGACTTGCGGATGCCCGCGAGCTGCTCGGCCTGGAGCAGCTGGGGCAAGGCCAGCCCGCCCATCGCGAGTCCGCCGATGCGGAGGAAATCCCGGCGAGAATGCCCGTCGCAGAGTCGGTTGGAACGGCCGGGGATGGTGAGCATGACGAGATGGAACAGCGAAGACGGGAAGGCGCGAAGAAGTTGGGGTTCTAGGTCGAAAGTCTAAGGTTTCATGGGTCCGGCCCTGTCAGGTGGCCTTTTCCTGCTTTCATGCTTTCCAGATCCAAATCGCTCAGCGGGGGCGATGCCCGGCGCGGGGGCGGCTAC
>JANNAJ010000033.1:0-5193 GCA_031384285.1 Verrucomicrobiota bacterium | reverse complement strand
TCCTCGGCACCCTTGGCATGACGGGTATGACCGCTTGAGCGGGCTTGACGCTCGTCGAAGTGAAAGCGGGCGACGACATCTTCATTTCCGGTGCCGCGGGGGCCGTTGGCCATGTGGCCGGGCAACTGGCAAAGCTGCGCGGATGCCGCGTGATCGGCTCGGCAGGCTCGGAGGCGAAGGTCCGAAGTCTGCTCGACGAATGCGGATTCGACGCCGCCTTCAATTACAAGACCGGCCCGACCCTCGATCAACTCAACCACGCCGCGCCCGACGGGATCGACGTCTACTTCGACAATGTCGGCGGCGAATCGCTCGAAGCCGCGCTTTCGGCGCTGCGCGTTCATGGCCGGATCATCGCCTGCGGCGGCATCTCTTCCTACAACGACGAGAATCCAAAACCTGGTCCCGCCAATCTCTTCAACATGACCACCAAGCGGCTCACGATGAAGGGGCTGATAGTGGGCGATTGGCTCGGTCGTCAAAGCGAATTTGAAAGAGAAGTGGGCGGATACTTCCGCGCCGGAACGCTTAAGAACAGGGAAACCGTGGTGGAAGGAATCGACCACGCCGTAGAGGCTTTTCTCGGGCTCTTCACCGGAAATAACTCAGGCAAGATGGTCGTGAAGATGACGTGATGCGGCCCGACTAAAGCCAGAGACAGAAAACAGATCTATGTCCTACCAAAGTATCAATCCCGCCACCGGCAAAGTCCTGAAGACCTTCAAGGAACTGACCGGCCCCCAGCTCGCGAGATCCGTCCGTACCGCCGCTGCGTGCTATGCCGAGTGGCGCCACACCTCGTTCGCCCTCCGCGCCGCCGTGGCAGCAAAAGCCGCTGCGATCCTGCGCCAGAGCGTGGACGAGTTCGCTCGCCCGATGACGCTCGAGATGGGCAAACGCATCGACGAGGCCCGCGGCGAAGTGGCGGTCAGCGCGGACATCATCGACTACTACGCCAAAAACGCCGAACGATTCCTGGCCCCGCAAAGGCTCAGACCCAAGACGGGACAGGCCGTGATTGAAAGCAGTCCGCTCGGCGTGCTCTTCGGCGTCCAACCGTGGAACTTTCCTTACTACCAGCTCGCCCGTTTTGCAGCGCCCAATCTGATGGCCGGCAATGTCGTGATGGTGAAACATGCGGGCTGCGTGCCGCAATGCGCCCTTGCTTTCGAGCGACTGTGGCGGGAGGCCGGCGCGCCCGTCGGCGCCTACACCAATCTTTTTGTGTCCCACGCGCAGGTGAACGAGGTCATCGACGACCCGCGCATCCATGGCGTGGCGTTGACCGGTGGCGTGGACGCTGCACGGGGAGTCGCCGCGCGTGCTGGACAGAACGTCAAGAAGACCACCATGGAACTGGGTGGCAACGACGCCTTCATCGTGCTCGCCGACGCCGACCTCGACCAGGCGGTCAAGTGGGCCGTGTGGGCGAAGATGAACAACATGGGCCAATGCTGCGTCGCCGCAAAACGCTTCATCATCGTCGAAAGACTCTACGACCGCTTTCTTGCTAGATTTCAAGCGGCACTCGCGGCCTTCACGCCGGGCGACCCGATGGACCCGGCGACGACCCTCGCCCCGCTGTCCACCGAAGCCGCCTTGGTCACGCTGCTCGCCCAGTTGAGACGCGCCGTGGCCAAGGGCGCGACCGTGGCGCTCGGTGGCAAGCGCATCGCCAGTCCCGGCTTCTATATGCAGCCGACGATTCTAACGAACATCAAGCCGGCGAATCCCGCCTACCGCGAAGAGTTCTTCGGACCTGTCGCGCTGTTCTTCCGCGTGAAGAATGAGGACGAAGCCGTGGCCCTGGCCAACGACACTGACTTCGGTCTGGGTGGTTCCGTCTTCACCCAGGACGTCGCGCGCGGCCAGCGTGTGGCTCGCCGACTCGACACCGGCATGGTCTTCATCAACCACCCGACCTGGACGGCAGCGGACCTACCGTTCGGCGGCATCAAGAACTCCGGCTACGGGCGCGAACTCTCCAGCTTGGGCATCCACGAGTTCGTGAACAAAAAATTGGTGCGCGTTTCGCCGATTGATGCGGCGGCGTGACGGCTCTTTCACCGATCGATACCCAAACATTTCGACATGCCGCTAAGACTGTTGCGCTTCGCCACCGTCCTGTTGGTCGCACTGCTTGCTGGCCTAGCCTTCGCGCACGTCCTCGAGCGACCGGCCAAGATGCAGTTCGACCCGGCGCTGTATCTCACAATCCAAAGATCACTCTACGTTCACTGGGGTCCGCCCCACGTCGGTGGCGTGCTGGAGCCGGCGGCGATCCTCGCGACCGGTCTCCTCGCGTTCTTCCTCCGAAAGGACAGGCGTGGTTTGTCCTTCGCGTTGGGTGCGCTGTTCGGATTGTTGCTGGCTTTTCCGGCGGTGTTTTTCTGGATGGTGGCTCCGGCGAACGCAGCGTTTCTCGAGGTGACTCTCCCCACGATTCCACCCAATTTGGCAGACCTGCGCTCAGACTGGGAGACGGGCCATGCCATTCGTTTCGCGCTACAGTCCACGGCGCTCGCCTTGCTTGTCTTGTCGCTGGCACTCGATGCCCGCCTGACGCGCGACTGACATCCGCGTCCGAACAAGTTCTATCGTGAAACGGACTAGAAGACCGGCGACGGCCGGAGAGCCCGTTTGGTTCATCACCGCCTGCTCGACTGGCTTCGGGCGCTAACTCGCCAAGCATGTTCTCGGGACGGGCTATCGCGCGGCGTTGACCTCCTGGCGTCCCGCCGAGTCTGAGGTTGCTTCGATTTCTCGGAGAGAGCGGAAGGGACAGATCGAGGCGGCGATCAAGCGGACGAATGGACATTCGGCCGCTTCTTGCTGCTCGTCGAAAGGGCCTGCTCCGGCAATGTTTCAGCCTTCGAAGAAGGAGAAGAACGCGGGGGCGCCGGATATTCGGGATCAAGGCGTTTGGTTCGGGCCGGATGAACCGGACGGCGCTGACAGGCAAGCGGCGGACCCGACCGTCTTCGTCGTTTTTTTGAGACCTGGAATTGCGAGTTTCTTTAATGGATCACCGGAATCTTCAAACGTCCTCCGCTCCCCAGCGCTCTCCTCCAGAGTAGGATTGAGTCACAATTTGCAAGCAGCAGCTTGGCTCTTGTTCGGAGGCGAAACATTCCGGTGGATCGAGCATGCCGCTCGCACCGCACGCAGGGTCGAGGATGCGCCGGTCGCAGGAATCGGTGACTTGGGCGAAGCGCAAGATGATCAGGCCGAGGAGTCCGCGCGGACGGCACCATTGGAATCCGTGTCGGCAAAACGGAGTGCAATCACCGATTGCTCGGCGGCGTCCGAGCGTCGCATTTCAATCGCGGCGTCATCGGTGTCTTCGGTCAAAGGAGAACACCAGGTCATCGGGGAGATTTTTGTTTCCCAAAGCTACCGACAGGACCGGAGCGGGCCCAGCGAGCAATGCGATCCGCGCTCGGATTGTGACCGGGATGCAGCCGAAGAGATGACCGGCGCCGGCTACGACTGCTCAAACGAGGGAGGACTGCCGACGGCCGGCGACGACGAAGCAACGGACCGGCCGCGTGGTGGGGATGGCGGGACTTGAACCCGCACGGCCTTGCGGCCGGGGGATTTTAAGTCCCCTGCGTCTGCCATTTCGCCACATCCCCGGAAACGCTGCCAGAGCCTCCTGCGATCCGGGCGGGCACGGCAACGGCGGAGTTTCCCGGAGGCTATCCTTCCACAGGGTGCCGGGCCCGCCTACTTCGCGAGTTCCAAGACGGCCGTCGAGACCGGACCCGTCACGCCGAACTGGTTGAGCGTCCGTGCCTCGAGCCGGTTCGGACCGGCGCCCACTTTCCAGATGCACGTGTCTCCGGTCGCGCTCCAGTCGCCGCCATCGAGCCGGATCTCGAAGCGTTTGAAGTTCGGCGTCAGCGTCTTCAACGAGGCCCGGATCTTCCCGCCTTCAGCCGAGAGGCCCAGGGCCGCTTGACCGATGGGGAAGTAGGGATCGGTCGCCGGAGCCGTCGGCACGGTGCGGATGTGCCACTTCGTCCCGTCGCAGAGAGCGTCCTTCACGATGAACATCCCGCCGTAGTCGAAGCCGGAGTCCATCAGATCGGTGTTCGGGATGAAGGCGGTGAAGCCGTACTTGTCCAGTTCGTCGGGCTCGAAGGTGAGGTCGCCGAACCCGTCGAAGCGTCGGAGGAAGATCGGCAGGTCAGCCTTCCGGTATCGTTTCCGCTCCTTGCCGACCACGAAGACGAGATTCGTGCCGCCCCGGTAGAACCATTCCTGCCGGATCTCCACGGCGTTGAGCGGCACGCCGTCCTTCTCCAGGTGCAGATTGCTTGTCGGATCGAGCATCACCCACTTGCGGTATCGGTTGGACCATATCTCGGTCACGGAATGCTCGGTCGAGCCTCCGGCTTGGTTGACGCCCTGATGCCGTCGCAGCGCGAGCGGCCGGTCCACCCAGCCGAGGCTCGCCGCGGCGGACACCAGCACCTGGGCGTATTGCGAGCAGAAGAACGTGTGGCCCTCGTCGATGGCCCGCAGGATCTCCAGCGCGCCGCGGGCATCCTTGGAAGGGTGGCCGAACTTCTTGAACTGCCGGTGCGTCCAGTCGAGCAACAAGATCTGCCGTTCGAACTCGTCCTTGCCGGCCGCGACCACCGCTTCGAGCCCGTGGCGGGTCCGCAGTTCATTGAGCTTGGGGTTGTCGAAGGAGTCGAACTTGAAGCGCCGGGTGTAATCGCTCTCGACGTAGGGCAGCGTGTCCAAGCTCTTGAGCGTCGCGGTCCATCCATCCAGCTCGAAGGCGATGCCTTCCCGGATCGGCACGGCCGCCTGGGCGCACAGCGTGTTCGCAAGGATGCCTGCCACGACGAGCGCGTCCCACGGGCGGAAAACGCGTTTCAACCTTCGCATCGGTCAGAAGCTATCGGAGCGTCTCGGCGCGGTCGAGCAGCGCGCGGGGTGAGATCGGGAGCGGCGGTCCATCGAGGTGGCGTGAGGGAAGATCCCAGTGGGCGTGCCCGAGGAGGTCGGCGCGAGCGGCGCGGAGGCCGAGCATGGCCTCTGCGTCGGGTTCGGGCTCTTCGCCCAAGAGTCCGTGGTCGCGGTGGTCGGCAGCTACTTCCGACTCGTGTAAGTCCCTGAGCGGGACCCTACCCACGATGGTAGGGACGGGCTGCCGCCCGTCCGTGACTTCTCCCCGCGTCG
>JANNAJ010000014.1:0-11217 GCA_031384285.1 Verrucomicrobiota bacterium | reverse complement strand
AGGCGGACGCCGACCTTGAACGGCAGGCCGTAGGTCAGACGCAGCTCGCGGCACTCGTCGCTGGTATAGCGGGGCTCTTCGAGGGCGTAGTGGAGGTACTCCAGGGCCATCGTCCCGTCGTAGCTCTCGATCGGGAAGACCTCGGTGAAGACCGCTTGCAGCCCGAGGTTCTTGCGCTTGGAAGGCGCGGTCTCGGCTTGGAGGAACTCCTTGTAGGAGTCCAATTGGATCTCGATGAGGTTGGGTGGGGCGATGACCTCCTTGATCCTGCCGAAATTGATGCGCTCCGAAGTTTTATTTGCCATGGCGACCTCAGGTTTCAGACCGGCCGGCTGTTCGCCGGCCACTCGTTGTGCTCAAAAGACAATACGACGAGGTCAGGCGGCGTTTTGAACTCCGCCTGAACTCGTCCTACCGCTGGATTATCTCGACAATGCGCGTGGAGGATAACAGGTCCGCACCGACCAGCAACTGTGCGCTTCCGGCGACGGAAGCAAAAGGAGGGGGTGGCAGGACAAGCCCGCCACCCCTGCATGAACCCTATTACTTGAGTTCGACCTTCGCGCCGGCTTCCTCGAGCTTCTTCTTGGCAGCTTCGGAATCGGCCTTGTTCGCGCCCTCGAGCACGGGCTTCGGGGCGCCTTCGACCAGCGCCTTCGCTTCGGCGAGGCCGAGACCGGCCTTCACTTCACGGACGGCCTTGATGGCGCCGATCTTCTTGTCGGCAGGCACCGAGACCAGGATCACGTCGAACGTGTCCTTGGCGGCTTCGGCAGGAGCGGCAGCGGCAGCGCCACCGGCGGCGGCGACGGCCACCGGAGCGGCAGCAGTCACGCCCCATTTGGTCTCGAGAGCTTTGACGAGTTCAGCAGCTTCCAGAACGGTCAGCTTGCTCAGCTCTTCGACGAGGTTGTTGATATCAGCCATGGTATGTGTGTCTTCTTCAGTCTCGTCGCCGGGCGGCCACCCGGATTGGCCCGCGGCCTGCGGGCCGACGATTTACTCTTGTTGTGGTTTGTGGCCGATGCCGCCCTTTGGCCAAGGCGGCACCGGAATCTTGGAGGAGCGTTACTCGCCCTTGTCCGCCTTCGCCTTGATGACGCGGGCGAGCTGGCTGCCGGGGGTGTTGATGAGGGCGACGAGCTTCTGGGCCGGAGCTTGCAGAAGTCCCAACAACTTGCCCTGGAGCTGCGGCAGCGGCGGAAGGTCGGCGATGACACGGAGCTCTTCGGCGCTCAGGCGCTGGCTGCCCAGATACCCGAACTGGAGCTTGGGCTTATCGAACTCGGACTGGTAGGCCTTCACCACCTTGGCGGCGGCGGCGATGTCCTTCTGACCGGTGACGACTGCCAACTGGCCGGCCAACGCACCACCGAGATCCGCGACACCGGCCTCTTTGGCGGCGATGCGGAAGATGGTGTTCTTCACCACATGGACCTCGGCGCCCGCTTTGGACAGGCGTTTGCGGAGCTCGGTGAACTGCCCGACCGACAGGCCGCGATAATCGACGACCAGGAAGAACGGGGTGGCTTTGAGCCGGTTGACGTATTCGGCGGAGATGAATTTCTTTTCAGCGCGCATGGGTAGGTCTCCTTGGGCTTAGTTGACTCCGAACTCCTTGAGGTCGAGCCGCACCGGAGGGCTCATCGTCAGCGAAAGCGTGGCAGAACGGACGAAGACGCCCTTGGCGCTCGCCGGACGGCTCTTGACGACCGCTTCGATGACCGCACGAGCGTTCTCGATGATCTGCACCGCGGGGAACGCCACCTTGCCGACCGCGACATGGACGTTGCCCGCCTTGTCGATCTTGAACTCGACACGACCCGCCTTGACTTCCTTGACCGCCTTGGCGGTGTCGTCGGTGACCGTCCCGGTCTTCGGGTTCGGCATCAAACCGCGAGGCCCGAGGACTTTGCCGAGCTTGCGGACCTCGGTCATCGCCTCCGGGGTCGCGATGGCGATATCGAAATCGGACCAACCCTCGACGCACTTCTTGATGAGGTCATCAAAGCCGACGTGCTCCGCGCCAGCGGCGCGGGCCGCATCAGCGGACCCACCCGGTTTGGCAAAAACGAGCACCCGGACGACCTTGCCGGTGCCGTGGGGCAACGGGACGGTGCCGCGCACCATCTGATCGGACTGGCGAGGGTCGACACCCAGCTTGAAGGCGACGTCGACGGACTCGTTGAACTTGGCCTTGGGGAACTTGGCGAGGACATCGACCGCCGCGGCCAGCGGGTAGGTCTTGGTGGCGTCCACCACGGTCAGCGCCTTCTTGTAACGTTTGCTCGGCATGATGTAGTGCGGTGTTGACGGGCTTGCGCCCTCCCGCGTCGACGGTTACGGAGATGTTCCAGCGTGCTTGCCGGAAACTAAGAGCCTCTTGAAGTCTCAAATCGACAGCACGGTGTCAAAAACTTTCTTGGCTTAATCTTGGATGATTTGGAAAAATCGGCTTTTCCGCGAAAACGAGCGGATCTTGGCGACACCGCACCGCGACACGCTCAGGCCAGCGGCGACCGTTCCAGATGCCAAGGCGTGCTCTGCTCGTACGCGTGGGCGAGGCGGAACATCGTCTCCTCGCCGAACGGCCGGCCCAGAAGCTGGAGACCGATCGGAAGCCGGGGAGCCGAAGCGGTGGCTTTCGTGAAGCCGGACGGCACGCTGATGCCGCAGATGCCGGCCAGATTGCAGGAGATCGTGAAGATGTCGCTCAGGTACATCTGGAGCGGATCGTCGCTCTTCTCGCCGACCTTGAACGCCGCCGTCGGTGTCGTCGGGGTCAGGATGGCGTCCACCGTCTCGAACGCCTTGAGGAAGTCCTGCCGGATGAGCGTGCGGACCTTCTGGGCGCGGAGATAGTACGCGTCGTAGTAACCGGAGCTGAGCACGTAGGTGCCCAAGATGATCCGACGCTTGACCTCCGCGCCGAAGCCTGCACCGCGGGTCTTCGCGTTCAGTTCGGCAGGATCCTTGCCGTTCACCCGGGCGCCGTAACGGATGCCGTCGAAGCGGGCCAGGTTGGCCGACGCCTCGGCCGGAGCGATGATGTAGTAGGTCGCGGCGGCATAGTCGCTGTGCGGCAACGAGACCTCGACGACCTCCGCGCCGAGGGCTTGGAACTGCTTCACCGCGGCCTGCATCGCGGCATCCACGCCGGGATCGAGGCCTCCGACCATGTACTCCTTGGCCAACCCGAGCCGGAGCCCCTTCAAGGGCCGGGGACCTCCATCAGCGACAAGCGCGGCGAGGTGATCGGGCACCGGTCGCGGGATGCTCGTCGAATCGCGAGGATCGTGGCCGGCGAGGACCTGCGTGAGCAGCGCCGCGTCGCGCACGTCCTTGCCGAAGGGTCCGACCTGGTCGAGCGAACTGGCGAAAGCCGTCACGCCATAGCGAGAGACGAGGCCGTAGGTGGGCTTGACGCCCACGACGCCGCAGAGCGCGGCAGGCTGGCGGATCGAGCCGCCGGTGTCCGAGCCGATGGTCCCGAAGGCCATGTTCGCGGCCAAGCTCGCCGCGCAACCGCCCGAGCTGCCGCCCGGGATCCGGGTCAGGTCCCACGGGTTCAGCGTCGTCTGGAACGCAGATGTCTCGGTCGAGCTGCCCATGGCGAACTCGTCCATGTTGAGCCGGCCGAAGACGACCGCACCCGCGGCCTTGAGCTTCTCGACGACCGTGGCGTCGTAGGGCGAGCGGTAGTTGCCGAGGATCTTCGACGAGCAGTTCAGCGGCTGGCCGCGGTGCGCGAGAAGGTCCTTCAGGGCGATGGGCACGCCGAGCAGCGGCTTCTGCGCGTGGGTCACGCCCGCGGCGAGGTCGCGGTCCGCGGCGTCGGCCTGGGCCAGTGCGTCCGCGGCATCGTGGCTCATGAAGGCACGGACCTGGCCGTCCACTTCGGCGATATGGTCGAGACAGGCCTGGAGCGCCTCGCGGGCGGAACACTCGCGGCGGGCGAGCTTGGCGGTCAGGCCGGAGATGGTGAGATGGCGGAGCATCGGACGCGGGGAGTTGGACGACAAAGACGCGGAGGCGAAAAGTTTATGGCGGCCCATCGACGGAGAGCCAGAGGAAGAATCTCAAAGAGGCCCGATGAACTCTTCCCAAGTCAGGCCGATGTCCTTGGCAATCTGACGCAACATCGGCGGACCGATGTCACGGCCTCCATGGTCGGCCACGGTGGTGCCGCGGCCATCAGGATGCCGGAACTGCTTGTGCGAGCCACGCTGGCGGACCCGCACAAAACCTGGAGCCAGCAAAACGCGGATGACCTCGCGCGGCTTGAGCACCGGTGGTTTGGGCATGGCTCAAACCGTTATGGCCTGCGTGCCGACAAATTCCGCCTCAAGTTCTGGCTCCCCATCCTCCAAGAGCATGCCGATGACTTCTTGGAGATTGGCGCGAAGCTCCTCGATGGTTGAGCCCTGCGAATGCGCGCCGGTGAATCCAGGCACCTTGCCAAAATAGAGTCCGGTCTCCGGATCACGTTCGATGACGGCGGTGAAGCTTTTCATGGCTTCAGCTTAACCAAGGTCTGACAAGCTGGCTACTCCATGATCTTTGGCACGACGAAGAGCCCGCCGGCCTTGGCCGGCGCATTGGCCATGGCCTCGTCATGCGGCAGCGACCCGGTGACCACGTCGGGACGGGTGACGTTCACCAGCGGGTAGGCGTGCGCGGTCGGCTCGACTCCGGTCACGTCGACTTCTTTGAGCTTGGCGATGTAGCCGAGGATGTTGCCGAGCTGGACGCCGAGTTTCTGTTCTTCTTCGGGCGAGAGCTCGATCCGCGCGAGCTGCGCGACGTAGTGGATGTTGAAGTCGGACATGGCGGAAGAAACTGGAGACGGGAGGCTGGATCCAAGAGACAAGAGAAACCGATGCGGTCACACCAGCGGTTCGCCGAAGCCGGAGTCCACGAGGGCGACCAGGTCGTCGAGAGCCGCTTGGGCACCTTCGCCCTCGCAGATGAGGCGCAACCGGCTCCCCGGACCGGCGGCCAGCATCAGCAGTCCCATGATGCTCTTGCCGTTGATCAGCTCCCCGTCCTTCTCGATGAAGACATCGCAGGTGAACCGGCTGGCGAGCTTCACGAACTGCGAGGACGGACGCGCATGGATGCCTTGCTTGTTCCGCACGACGACATCGCGGCTGTGGGACGGACCTTTCTTCGTTGGGGTGGCGGCGCTCACGTTTCGGCGGAAACCATGGCGGGCCGACGGTAGGCTTGCCAACGCGAATCACTCGCGCCATCGCCGGGCGCCCCCGGAGCGGATCGCCGGAGAAATCCGCTTGAAGAACACCGCCGCGGCGGCGTCCTCTTCCGCGCTCACGACACGCACAGGTGATCTCCTATGACATATCCTCATTCCTCGATCCGGGGCTCCGTCCTCGCGCTCCTCGCGCTTTCGGCCTCTTCCCTGTCGGCTCAGACCGCGCCCGACAACACAGCCACCACCCAGCCCTACCGCCTCGAGAAGGTAACCGTCCTCGGTGCGCTCGACCCCGTCCCGACCGGCGGCGGCGCCGTGACTCGTGTCACCGGTGATGAGCTCCGCGATCGCGGCGTGCTCTCGCCGCGCGACCTCACGGCGATCGCGCCCAACCTGACGACCTTCGACGCGAACGGCGACCGCACGCCCCGCTTCAGCTTGCGCGGTCTCCGCGAGAACAACTTCAGCTACGGCGAGAGCGCCGTGGCCATCTACGTCGACGACGTCCCCTACAGCGACCTCTTCACCCGAGGCATCCCGCTGTCCGACATCGAAAGCGGCGAATTCTTCCGCGGGCCGCAGGGCACGTTGTTCGGCGCCAACCGCCCGGGCGGCGTCCTCAACCTGCTCACCCGACTGCCCGGGAACGACTGGCACGGCCGCGGCTCGTTCAGCTATGGCAACTACGACGCCGTGAACGGCCAGGCATCGGTAAGCGGACCGGTGGTCAAGGACACGCTCTTCGTCGGCGTCAGCGGGATCTACGGCAAACGCGACGGCTACTTCCACAACCTCGTCACCGGCAAAGACCCGGATTCCCGCGAGACATCGGCCGGCCGCGCACAGGTCCGCTGGACGCCCACCGAGACCCTCGACCTCACGCTCAGCGCTTCGGCGGAGCGCTTCCGCGACGGCGGCGTGATCACGCGCCCGCTCGCCGCCCCCGGCGACCTGTACGATGTGAAGCTCGACCAGGACGGCTACAACCGGCAGGACAGCCACACGTATTCGCTGCGCGCCGCCTGGACCGGCGAGACGGTCCGGGCGATCTCCGTGACCACGCGCCGCGATTGGCGGCAAGAGGTCGGCGGCGATTTCGATTACGCCGAGTACTTCTCCGGGAACAATTTCCCGTTGAACGGCCTCGCGGGATTCAGCAGCCCCGACGTCCAGCAATGGTCCCAGGAACTCCGGCTGGAATCGGTGGACAAAGAATCGGCGTTCAAATGGAACGGCGGCGTCTATCTGGCCCAGCTCACGACCGATGCGGCGTCCGGCTACCACTTCGGTCCGCTCGCCCCGGTGGTCGTCAGCCCGACGGCCCCGGCCGGCGGCACCGACCTCACCAGCGGTCGCAACCGCAACGACAACAACGCCCTCTTCGGACAGGCGACCTACACGCTTTGGGAAGCGCTCGACTTCACCGCCGGCCTCCGCTTCGAGCACGAGGCCCGGCGGGGAAACCGCGACCACACGTTCAGCGGCTTCCCGGTCGCGGCCTCGCAGTCGTTCGACCGCGATTTCAACTCGCTGCAACCGCGCGTCGGCCTGGCCTACCACTTGACCCCCGAGGTCACGGCCTGGGCCAACTTCACCACGGGATTCCAGCCCGGCGGATTCAGCTCCTCGTCCGACAACGCGGCGGTCGCCACCTATGACGCCGCCGAATCGCTGCACTATGAAGTCGGTGTCGGCGCGAAGTTGCTCGACGGAAAATTGTTCGCCGGGGCCAGCGCCTTCTGGACCGAGACGCGCGACTACCAGGTCTATCGCCCGGTCACGACCTTCAACGGCACCAGCGCCGGCTTGGACTTCTACATCGTCAACGCCGACAAGGTCCGCACCCTCGGCGGCGAGGTCGAGCTGCGGGCGCTGCCCTGCGAGTGGTTCGAGGCGCGCATCGCTGCCGGCCACCAGAACGCCGAGTTCCGCAAGTTCACGACGCCCGGGCCTTTCGGCCAGGACCTCGCGGGCAAGGACGTGAACTTCGTGCCCGAGTTCACGCTCGACGCCAGCGTCACCGCGCGCTGCCGGAAGTGCGGTGTCTACGCGACGGTCGGCGTCACCGCCATCGGCGACTGGTATCTGGACGAGCCGAACACCGTCGCCCAGAAGGCCTACGCCCTGCTCTACGCGCGCGCCGGCTGGGAAGGGAAGAACTTCGGCCTCGCCGTCTTCGGCCGGAACCTGACCGACACGACCTACTACGCCAACGCGCTCGACCTCGGGCCGCGCCAAGGTTTCAACAACGGCTTCTTCGTCGGCACGCCGGGCGACCCCATGGTCGTCGGCATCGAGTTGACCGGGAAGTTCTGACCGTCCGGTCCGTCCGCCACGCCGCGCCTGCCCCGCAGGCGCGGCGTTTTCGTCGCGGGCTCCCCTGCCCCGGCCGGTCCGTTGACACCACCCCGGCCCCGGGTAGTTTCCGCGGCGTATGCGCAAACTCCCCATCGCACTCCTCACTTTCGCCGCCCTAGCGGTCGCCGCGACGGCCGAAGATTGGCCCCGCTACCGCGGCGCGAACTTCGACGGGATCTCCACCGAGAAGAACTGGCTCGGCGCGTGGCCGGGCGGCACACCGAAGCAGCTTTGGAAGAAGAACGTCGGCACCGGCTTCGCCTCGCTCACCGTCGCCGGCGGACGCGTCTTCACCATCGGCAACAACGGCAAGCAGGACACCGTCCAATGCTTCGACGCCGTGACCGGCGCCGAGGTCTGGAAGCACAGCTACGCCCAGGACCTCGACCCGAAATATTACGAAGGCGGCCCCAGCGCGACGCCGACCGTCGACGGCGACCGCGTCTTCACGCTCAGCAAACAAGGCGACGTCCTCTGCCTGGACGCCAAGACCGGCGCCATGGTCTGGACCAAGAACGTCCACAAAGAGTTCGGTGCCGAGCTGCCCGATTGGGGCTTCGCCGGATCGCCGCACATCGAAGGCGACCTGGTCGTGCTGAACGCCGGTACGTCCGGCATCGCGCTCAAGAAGGCGGACGGCGCGAAGGCGTGGGCGTCCGGCAAGGACGCCGCGGGCTACGGGACGCCGGTGCCGTTCAAGGACGGCAATGTCAGGGCACTCGCCATCTTCGGTGCGAAACAGGTCTTCGCGGTGGAACCCAAGACCGGTAAAGTGCTCTGGGAACATCCCTGGAAGACCAGCTACGACGTGAATTCCGCCGACCCCGTCGTGAGCGGCGACGTCATGTTCCTCTCGTCCGGCTACGGCACCGGCGGCGCCGCGGTCCGGTTCGACGGCGGCAAGACGCAGCAGGTCTGGTTCAACAAAGAGATCCGCGCCCACTTTGCCAGCCCTGTCGTCATCGGCGGCCATGTCTACGGAATCGACGGCCAGGGCGGCGACAAGGACTCGAAGCTCAAATGCCTCGATCTGAAGACCGGCAAGCTCGTGTGGGCGTCGCCCAATGCTTCGGCCGGCTCGCTCGCCGCGGCGGACGGAAAGTTGATCTGGCTCACCGGCAACGGCGAACTCGTCGTCGTCGAGGCCAAGCCCGACGGCTACAAGGAGATCGCCCGTGCCCAGGTCGGCGGCGGCAAGTTCTGGACGGCGCCGGTCCTGTCGAACGGCAAGGTCTACGTGCGCAACGTGAAGGGCGACGTCATCTGCGTGGACGTGAAGAGCGGCGGTCCTGTGGGGTGACCTCCGGCGATGGCGGAGCTTGTGCGCGCCTGCGGTCCCGGTTAACCAAGGTCCGCCGGTAAAGACACAACCCCATCCTCATCCATGAAATCGTTCACCAAACTGTCCGCCTCGCTCATCGCCATCCTCGCCCTCGGGCTGCTCGCCACGGGCTGCAAGGAGAAGACCACCGAAGAGAAGCTGGCCGACGACCTCAAGAAATCCGCCGAGAAAGCCGGTGAAGCCGCGAAAGACGCGGGCAACGCCGTCAAGGACGCGGTCAAGAAGTAGGCCGTCCGCAACAAAAAGAACCGCGCGACCTCCCACGAGGTCGCGCGGTTTTCGTTTCCTGGTCCTGCCGATGTCTCAAGCCGCGGCGCGCGGCGAGGACGGCAACGGCAGCTTGTGTTGCCTTTGGTGCGCGGCGGCGATGAATCCGCGGAAAAGCGGATGCGGACGGTTCGGTTTGCTCAGGAACTCGGGGTGGAACTGGGAAGCGATGAAGAACGGATGGGCCGGGATCTCGATCACCTCGACGAGTTGGTTGTCCGGCGTCGTCCCGCTGATGACGAACCCGGCCGCCTCGAACTGCTCACGATAGGCGTTGTTGAACTCGTAGCGATGGCGATGGCGCTCGCTGACGGTGAAGGCGCCGTAGAGTTTCTGGGCAAGGGTGCCCATGACCAGCTGGCACTCCTGCGCGCCGAGACGCATCGAACCGCCTTTGCGCTTCACGTGGCGCTGGGTCTCCTGGAGGTGGATCACCGGGTGCGGCGTCGCAGGATCGAATTCTGTCGAATGGGCGCCGGCGAGGCCGAGGACGTTCCGGGCGAACTCGATGGTCGCGATCTGCATCCCGAGGCAGAGACCGAGGTACGGTATCTTGTTCTCACGGGCGTACCGGGCGGCCTTGATCTTGCCCTCGACGCCACGTTCGCCGAATCCGCCGGGCACGACGATCCCGCCCAGCTCCTTCAGGATCTTCGCGGCGTCACCGGTCTCGAGCTCCTCCGACTCGATCTGCTCGATCTCCACGCCGCAGTCGTTGGCGATGCCGCCATGCTTCAACGCCTCGTAGACCGATTTGTAGGCGTCCTGCAGCTCGATGTACTTCCCGACGACGCCGATGCGGACGCGGTGTTGGGGCGCGACGAGGCGGCGGATGATGTCCTGCCAATGACCCATCGCGGCCGGCGGGACATCGAGCTGGAGCTGGCGGCAGACGAGGTCGTCGGTGCGCTCGCGCTGGAGCATGAGCGGCACCTCGTAGATGGAATGTTCGACGTCCTTCTCCTCGATCACCGCCTCGAAGGGCACGTTGCAGAACAGGCTCAGTTTCTGCCGGATCTCCTTGTTGAGCGGATGTTCGCAACGGCAGACGAGGATGTGCGGCGCGATGCCGATCTCCCGGAGCTTCGCCACGCCCTGCTGGCTCGGCTTGGTCTTCATCTCCCCGGCCGCCTTGATGAACGGCACGTAGGTGACGTGCAGGAAGCAGACGTTGTGGGGCCCGACATCGAGCGCGAACTCGCGGATGGCCTCCAAGAACGGCAGCCCCTCGATGTCGCCGACCGTGCCGCCGATCTCGGTGATGATGACGTCCGCCTTCGTGTCGTCGGCCAACAGCGTGATCCGGCGCTGGATCTCGTCGGTCACATGCGGGATGACCTGGACGGTCTTGCCGAGGTAGACGCCCTCGCGCTCGTTGTCCAAGACCTGCTGGTAGACCTGGCCGCTGGTCGTGGCGTTCTTACGGCTGAGCTTGGTGCTGGTGAAGCGCTCGTAATGGCCGAGGTCGAGGTCGGTCTCCGCGCCGTCGTCGAGCACGTAGACCTCGCCGTGCTGGTACGGGCTCATCGTGCCCGGGTCGACGTTGAGATAGGGATCGAACTTCTGCAGCGTGACCTTCAGGCCCCGGTTCTCCAACAAAGTGCCGAGCGACGCCGCGGTGAGCCCCTTGCCGAGGGAACTCACGACGCCGCCCGTGACGAAAATATACTTCATGGGCTTGCAGATTCCCTTGGCCGCCCTTCGGGTGCCAACCAAAAAGTGCCCCCGACGGATCTGCTTTCGGGCGGACCGGCGACGGACCACCTCCGGGGCCTCCGACTACTTGGACAGGAATCCGCGCGGCTTGTCGGTGGAAGGCGCGGGGAACGGCAACGTGTCCGGGGTCACGCGCACGTCCGTCGTCAGCTTCAAAGGCACCGGCGCGCCGAGGTCGAAGGTGAGCTCGGCGAAGTAGGCGGACCACCCTTTCGCCGGCGCGGCCACCTTGGCCACGTAGTTCCCCGAGGCGTCCCGGTCCATCGGGACGGAATGATAGATCGGCCCGGCGACCTCCAGGCGGAAATCCCGTACCGCGTCG
>JANNAJ010000005.1:0-14099 GCA_031384285.1 Verrucomicrobiota bacterium | reverse complement strand
GCGGGACCGACGCCGGAGTCGATGCCGGATGCGCGGAAGGGTGTGATTGGACGTGGCGGTCAGTTGACGGGTGTGAGGGAAGATCCAAGTAGGCGTGCCCGATGAGGTTGGCGCGAGCGACGCCTCTGCGTCGGGTTCGGGCTCTTCCCCCAAGAGTCCGTGTTCGCGAGGTCGGCAAATACTTCCGACTCGTGGAAATCGCCTGAGCGGGACCCGCAGGACAGATGGGGCCGCGCGGCAGCGCGGCCCCTACCCACGATGGTAGGGACGGGCTGCCGCCCGTCCGTGACTTCTCCCCGCGTCGGCGGCATCGGCAGCACGCTGACGCGAGCCGCGGCCACGGGCGCATCCGGGTACCGCTGGCACGAAAAAGGCCGCGACCTCGAGGTCGCGGCCGTTGGTGGGAAGCGATGTCGTCAGCGCAGGCCCGTGTATTCGGCGCCGAGCTTGTGGATGGTGCCGATGACCTCGGAGCGAAGCTCCGTGCCGCTGGCGGTGTTGATGCCGTACTTCACGCTGAACTGGTCGGCTTCTTTCAGGCCGTCGATGCGCAGGAACAGCGTGCGCTTGTCGGCGCCGAGCTTGGCGGTCCGGACCAGCAGCTTGTCGTGCGCGGTCTTGCCGGGTTCCAGCACGGAGACCTCGGGGGAGCCGTAGTCGCCGCTGTACTTGTAGTTCCAGAGCTCGAACGCGTAGCTGCCGACGTCTTCCGCGGTCTTCGGGTCGAGGTCGGAGCTGAAGGTGAGCACGATGCCGTTCTTCGCGGCGTGGGCCTTCACGGGCATGTCCACCGGCTTGCCGGTGTATCGCACCCGGTAGAATCCGCCGTCGCGGGTCGCGGCGTTCTGCCAGCCCTTGAGGCCGGCGACGTAGAGCTGGCCGTCCTTGTCGTTGAACCGGCCGCGCATCACGCCGCTGGCGAACTTGAGGTTGAACGGGACCATGCTGGCCTGGGTGGTGCCGTCGACCTGGTCCATGAGCACGCCGTAGAGCAGGCACTTGCCGTAGCTCATGAAGAGCGGTGCGCCCTTCCACGGCCCCCACTTGTCGCTGGTGACGTAGACCTGGCCGCCGCTGGAGTTGTCCCAGCGCATGGGCAGCCACGCGATGGGTTCGTCGTAGCGCGTCGGGATGGGCATCGTCTTGTCCCAGCCTTTGAGCTTGTTCGCTTTGCGGGCCTCGGGATCGCTCGGGTTCATCTTGATCTCGCGGCCATCGGGATAGCGCAAGGTCAGCTCGCGCTGGGCCGCGGGCGTCATGCCCATGAACGCGCCGGGCTTCACCAGGTTCAGCTTGGACGACGGCATCCAGTGGCCTTGGTTGTCGCCGATGAGGATGGTGTCGTCCGGTCCGACGGTCATGCCGTTCGGCGCGCGCAGGCCGGTCGCGTAGACCTCCAGCTTCTTGCCGTCGGGAGAGACCTTGAGGATCGTGCCCTGGTGCGGCGAGGTGACGCTCGGTTCCCACGGGGCGCCCTTGGCGTAGTAGAAGTTGCCCTTCGAATCCGTGTGCAGGTCGAGGACGAACTCGTGGTAGTTGGGCGTGACGACGGTGTCGTTGTTGAAGTTCTCGTAGAAGTCCGCCTCGCCGTCGCCGTTGAGGTCCTTGAGGCGGGTGATCTGGTCGCGGCCCGCGACGTAGATCTCGCCTTTGACGACCTTGAGACCGAGCGGCTGGAACAGGCCGGTGGCGAAACGCTTCCAGGTCAGCTTGCCCAGCTTGTCGTCCAGGCCGGACACGATCCACACGTCGCCGTGGAAGGCGCAGATGGCGGCGCGGCCGTCGGGCAGGAAGTCGAACCCGCCCCAGAACGTGCGCGTGTTGTACACGTTGGGGAACGGCTCGGTGATGGTGTCGACCTGGTACGGGCCGTCCTCGGTGCCGAGCTTGCCCTCGGTGGTGATCTCGGCCGTCCAGCGGGCCGGTCCGCCCTTGGTCAGGGTGGCGATGTCGGTGGACGGGCGCTTGGCGAGGGCCGCGAAGCCTTCCGGCCGCGGGTCGTTGGAGAGCGCGAGGCGCAGCTGTTCACCGGCCTTGACCTTGGCGAACTTCACCAGCAGCCGGCCTTCGTTGTCGACGTCCACGCGGGCGGTGGTCGCGTCGAGGGAAGCGAGGGCCAGCTTGAGGCCGTTCTTGAGCGAGACCTGGACCGGCACGCCCGGCTTGAGCTCGCCCGAGGCCGGGGAGCCGAGACCGTCCGCGAGCAGCACGGTGAGCGGTCCGCCACCCGAGACGAACTGGATCGTGCGGGTGAAGATCGGCTGGCCGTCGACCGATTCGAAGCCCGGCGTCTCGATGACCTCGGTCGCGCCCACGGTGTAGCGCAGCACGACCTGGTCGCCGTTCACGTGCAGGCCGGAGTAGTGCGCCCACGGCTTGGGCAGCGGACCCTGCTGGCGTTCGCGCGGGTCCTCGAGCTTGCCGGAGGCATCGGTCCATCCGGGTCCCGGGATCGTCTCGAAGGCGACGGTGCCCTTGAGCGACGGGGGAGGCGGCCATTCGATCTTGGTGAGCGTGTTGCCGAACTCGAGGAACTCGCCCGACCAAGCGGCCGAGAGGCGGAGCGTGTCGAGGTCGTACACGACGTAGTTGGTCTTGGCGGCGCCGAGCGTGACCGCGACGCCTTTCATGGCGGAGGCGAGGCCGCGGGTGCGCAGGACGGTCCCGGACCAGAACGGTCCGCGTTCCGGAAGCGCGTCGGCGCCGAGCGACGTGGCGGCCGATCCGAGGACGAGGCCCGCGACCACGCCGAGCCGACGGAGGGAGGATGATGTCAGTTTCACAAGCATAACGGAAAGATACCGCGCGACTCTTCGTGACACCCGGCCAGGATGCAAGCCGCCGCGAACGCCGGCTGCGGCTTTGCCTTGTCGCGGGGTTCGCGTAGCGTCCGCGCGACGTGGCCTCCCCGCTTCCATCCGTCCGGACACTTCTGGTGCTCGGACGCGCCTCGAACCTGCCGACCGTGTGGTCGAACTGCTTCGCGGGCTGGTTGCTCGGCGGCGGCGGCTCATGGATCAAGCTGGCCGTGCTCACCGTCGGCGGGTCGCTGGCCTACCTCGGCGGCATGTACCTGAACGATGCCTTCGACGCATCGTTCGACCGCCGGTTCCGGCGGGAGCGTCCCATCCCGAACGGCGCCATCGACGAGGCGCTCGTGTGGAGGCTCGGCGGCGGGATGCTCTTCGCCGGCTGGCTGTCGCTCGCGGTGCTCGGCTGGACGACCGCGGTGCTGGCGACGTTGCTCGTGGTCTCGGTGCTCGTGTACGACGCGGTCCACAAGGCGGTCGCCTTCTCGCCGGTGCTGATGGCGGCGTGCCGGTTCTTCCTCTTCCTCACCGCGGTGTCGTCGGGCGGCGCGGGCGTCACCGGCATCGGCATCTGGAGCGCCATCGCGTTGGCGGGATGGATCGTCGGCCTGAGCCATGTCGCGAAGCGCGAGAGCACCACGGGCGCGCTGCCCCGCTGGCCGTTGGCGCTGCTGGCGCTGCCGCTGTCCTTGGCCGCGCTCGTCGACGACGGCGATTGGCGCCTCCGCGCCCTGGCGATCGGCGCGCTGCTGGCCGGTTGGGCCGCATGGTGCCTGCGCCATACCTTCGCCGCGGGCAACCGCAATCTCGGTCTCACAGTGGCGGGCCTGTTGGCGGGCATCTGCCTCGTGGATTGGCTCGCCGTCGCGCCGCCGTTCGGCACCGGTCTGGTGTTCCTCGGCCTGTTCGCGGCCTCGTTGGCCGGTCAGCGCTTCGTGCCGGCGACGTGACCGCGGCGAAGTTCGGCGTTCAAAATCCGGGCGTCCCGGTCCAGTCTGCGCGCGTGCCGCCGCAACGCCAGTTCCACAACATCGCCCTCGTCGGGTTCATGGGCGTGGGCAAGTCCACGGTGGGCCATCTGCTGGCGGAGCTGATGCAGTTCGATCTCATCGACACCGACAAAGTCATCGAGCAGCGCACGGGACGGCGCATCGCGGAGATCTTCGCGACGGACGGCGAGCCGGCGTTCCGCGCGCTCGAGGCGGGCCTGGTGAAGGAGTTGGAGACGCTCCGCCGGACGGTGGTCTCGACCGGCGGCGGGATGGTCGTCGCCCCGGCGAACATG
The DNA here is from genome assembly GCA_031384285.1 of Verrucomicrobiota bacterium. Lineage (GTDB taxonomy): Bacteria > Verrucomicrobiota > Verrucomicrobiia > Limisphaerales > UBA9464 > CAIVQB01. The sequence goes on along the minus strand of JANNAJ010000005.1, from coordinate 10,004 downwards.
GAGAGCCTCAAGGCGCATGCGCTCGTCGCCTGCCTCTGGGCCTCGCCCGAGGTGATCTTCGAGCGCGTCCGGCACCAATCGCACCGGCCGCTGCTCCAGGCGCCGGACCCGCTGGCCAAGATCCGCGGGATGCTCGGCGCGCGCGCACCGGCCTACAAGCAGGCGGACGTGATGGTCGGCGTCGATTTCCGCGCGCCTCTCGAGACGGCGCGACACATCGCGAACTCGTTCCGGCGGGCCGTCGCGGAGCGCGGGTGAACCGGCGCGCATGAAGGAAGCCGTCCAACGCCGGGCCGCCGAGCTGGGGTTCGACGCGTGCCGGGTCACCTCCGCCGCGCCGCCGGAGAGCGCGCCGCGGTTGCTCGAGGCCATCGCGGAAGGGCGCCACGGCGAGATGGCCTGGATCGCCCGGAACGCCGAGAAACGCGTCGCGCCCGACAAGGTCTTGCCGGGCATCCGGAGCGTGGTCGTGCTCGCGGCGAGCTACCACGGCGGCGCGGCGGCGGACCCGGGAAGCGACGGCGACCCGAGGGCGACCGGGAAGACCGGGACCGTCGCGCGCTATGCGCGCCACGCGGATTACCATGACGTGCTCGCCGGGCCGTTGCGGCAGTTGAGCGACTTCATCGACGTCCTCGGCGGGCCGGGGACGCGGTCGCTGTGGTACGTGGACACGGGGCCCGTGCTGGAGCGCGACCTCGCGCAACGCGCCGGGATCGGTTTCGTCGGCAAGCACACCAACCTCGTCTCCCGCCCGCTCGGCAACTGGTTCTTCCTCGCGGAGATCCTCACGACGCTGGAGCTGGATCCGGATCCGCCGGCCCGCAACCGTTGCGGCTCGTGCTCGCGATGTCTCGACGCATGCCCGACCGGAGCGTTGCCGGAGCCCTTCCGCCTCGATGCCCGGCGTTGCATCTCGTACCTCACCATCGAGCTGAAAGGCAGCATCCCGGTCGGGTTGCGTCCGCTCATCGGCGACCGCATCTACGGATGCGACGATTGTTTGGCGGCGTGCCCTTGGAACCGCTTCGCCCGCGAAGGCCGGTTGATGAAGGCCCATGCGCGGACCGACCTGGCCGGGCCGGACCTCCTCGGGCTCCTAGCGCTCGATGCGGCGGCCTTCAAGGCGCGGTTCGACGGCACGCCCGTGCTGCGCACCAAACGGCGCGGTCTGCTGCGGAACGTCTGTGTCGCGTTGGGCAACGTCGGCGGACCGGAGGCTCTGCCGGCCTTGAGGATGGCGGCGCAGGATGCGGAGCCGCTCATCGCCGAGCACGCCGCGTGGGCGATCGCCGAGATCCAGGGCAGGGAAGACCGAAGGGTGAGGGGTGAAGGGTAGGGAGCGGCCGTGCTTCTATTACCGCGTCGCTGTGGATCCGATTTCTGTGTGTCGATTTCTGTGTTGGCGGCATCCGGGCGCCATTTATCCTCCGCGCCACACGTCCTCGGCCGCCGCCGCTTCTGCTGATCGCCGTGGGCCGGCTGCCTTCCCGAGGAGTCCGGCCCGGGATCATCGGGAACGAGCGCCGGTCCGTCCGGATGTCCATATCCTGAAGCAAGACCCATGAAATACGGCCTCGATCTCCGTCCGGAAGGTGCGTTGGACCTCGTGTCCCTCGGCGCTCTCGTCCACCGTCTCGACACCGGCATCGTCCCGTTCCGCAAGGCGACGCAGTGCCAGATCCACGTCAGCGGCGGCGAGTTCAACGTCGCCGCCAACCTGTCGGACTGTTTCCGCCGTCGCACCGGCATCGTGTCCGCGATGGTGGACTACCCGATCGGCGACCTGATCGCGGAGCGGGTGCGCGCGATGGGTGTGCGGCCGTTCTACCGGCGCTTCGAGCACGACGGCGTGACCGGGCCGAACATGGCGACGGTCTACAGCGACCAAGGCAAGGGCGTGCGTGCGCCGGTCGTCTTCTACAACCGCTGCAACGAGGCGGCGGCGCAGCTGAAGCCCGGGGATTTCGACTGGCCGGCCATCTTCGCGGGCGGCGTCCGGTGGTTCCACAGCGGCGGCATCTTCGCCGCGCTCTCGCCGACCACGCCGGAGCTGATCATCGAGGGCATGAAGGCCGCGCACGCGGCGGGCGCGGTGACGTCGTTCGACCTGAACTTCCGCGCCAAGCTCTGGAAGGTCTTCGGCGGCGGCGACCGCGCGGTGGCCACGCTCCGCCGGATCATGGAGCACGTCGACGTCATCATCGGCAACGAGGAGGACCTGCAGAAGGGCCTCGGTGTCGCCGGCCCGGAGGTGGCCGCGGCCTCGAAGCTCGATACGGGGACTTTCTTCGACATGATCGGCCGCGTCGTCGCGCAGCATCCCCATGTCAAGGCCGTGGCCACGACGCTCCGCGAGGTGCATTCGACGAACCGCCATAGCTGGAGCGCGGTCGCTTGGATCGATGGCAAGAACCACGTCGCACCGACCTGCGAGCTGGACGTCCTGGACCGCGTCGGCGGCGGCGACGGCTTCGCGGCGGGATTCATCCACGGCCTGCTAGCGGGCGAGAGCGAGGACATGGCCGTGAAGCTCGGCTGGGCCCACGGCGCGCTGCTCACCAGCTACCACGGCGACACCACCATGGCGACGGAGGAAGAAGTGCGGGCCTTCGCGAAGGGCGGTTCGGCGCGCATCCAGCGCTGACCGGCCGGTGGCGGCATCGGCGACGGCGGTCAGAGATCAGGCGGCAGGAACCTCCGGGGCCCGCCGCTTTTTCGTGGGCAGGGCGTCTTCTCCGCGTCCGGTCCTAGACCGGCCATCGGTCAGAGCCACTCTTTGATGAGTTGCCGTTCCTCGGCGGTCAGCACGGCGATATCGATGCGGCGGGCCATCTGCCGGGCCGCTTCGCGCTGGTTGCCGGCCCCGAGCGCGGCGGCGTAGACGGCTTTCACGCGCGGTTCGGCTTTGGTCCAATCCACCTCGGACCCTTCCATGAGGGCCAAGGCCTTCGTGGGATCCCCTTGGCGCAGCTCGCCGAGCGCGAGAAGGAACGGGAAGGTGAAATCCTTCGGGTCCGCCGCCATCAGCCGGGAGAGCCGGGCCCGGGCCTCGGGCCGGGGCTCGCCGACCAGCAGGCCGTAGTAGGTGTCGGCCGCGAAGAGCGAGTCGTCGGACGGCATGGATTGCGACAGCCGCCGGAGCGTGCCCGCGACGAGCCGGGTGTCGTAGAGGGGCTTGACCAGCCGGAGGATCTCGTGACCCGAAGGTTGGGTCAGCTGCGGCCAGCGCATCAGGCTCTCGTGGGCGGCGATCGCGGCGCGGGGTTGTCCCACACGTTCCGCGTAGCCGGCGACGAACTGGAGCCGCGAGGGCTGGTTGCTGCACGCGGCGATGGCGTTCTCGAAGTGGCCGAGCACGAGCTGCGGGCGGGAACCCTTCAGCGCCGCGGAGGCGCGCAGGCAGTGAAGCATGTAGGCCTCGACCGGCGGATCGATCATGTCGAGGTACGGTTGGACCTCGTCCAGCCGGCCCAGTTCCATCAGCGCCTGCAACCGGGCCGTGACCAAGGCCGTGCTCTTCTCGATCTTGTCCTTGGGCAACATCTCCAGGACGCGGACCAGATCACCTCGGTCCGCGAACCAAGCGGCCGCTTCGGCCAGCGCGGGGAGCGACCCGTCCACCAGCGCTGCTTGCGCCATCTCGGCGGACAGCTCGGCGCGCCGTTCCGGTTCCAACCGCAACCGCAGGCCCAGGATCGTCGTCCGGCGGTCGGTGCGTCCGGCCAGCGACTTGAGCAGGACCTGGCACTCGGCGTCGGAGAGCTCCTTGCCTGGATCGGCGCCCAAAGCGAGCGCGTCGATCGAAGCGTCCCGGAACGTTCCTTGGCCGACGGCGAATCCCCACAGGATCCGGCGACCTTCCGCCCGTTCCTCTGTCGACACCGCCGCGCTCAAGAAAGAGCCGAGGGCGAACTGCGCCTCTTGGTCCTCAGGCCGGATCTGCACCCATCCGCGCGCCGCCGCGATGGCCCCGGCAAAGGACCCGGTGTTGCGGACCCAGCGCACGTGGAAGCGGAGATAGTCGGGATCGGTCGGGGCGGTCTTGAGCAGTCCTTGGAGATGAGGACCGGCCAGGTCGTTCCGGTTGAAGGCCGCGCAGGCTTCCAGATAGCCCAAGTGGTCCTCGCGAGTGGCCTCCGGCGTGGCCACCAACAGCTGCCAATAGTTGAGGCCCTCGGCGGAGCCGACCCTCGAGCAATAGTTGGCCACGAGGCGCAGGACCTTCGGCTCGGTCGGGGCGAGCCCGACCACCGTGCGCACGACGCGGCCGGCCTCGGAGAGCCGGTCGGCGTTCCCGGACCGGAGGTTCTCTTCGGCCTGCGGCAACATCGACAAGGCGCGCTGGGTCTTGATGAAACGGTAGACCGGGCGTCCGGTGAAGATCCCGGTCAACACGACGACGCCCAAGATCGTGAGCATCCAGACGAAGCGTTTCGATGTGTCCTTGAACTCGTCGGCCGAGGGCAGCGTTTTATCGTATTCGTTCATCGGTTCTCGACCTTATGCTCTCACCTTGTCGAAACCGTCCGCCGCCGACAAGCCCTTCCGGGATAAGGCTCGGTCGTAAGGTCCGGGGCGGCCTGGGGTGGGCGTGGTCTCGGTGGGTCGGCCGGCTCCGGGGTGGGAACCGATCGGGGAGGGATGCCGGGCGGCGCAAGGCAGTCCTCCGGCCGGTGCTGGCCGCCAGCACGACCGCTCCTGGTTCGTCCGCCGCCGCGTCCCGGCTCAGCGGCGCGCGGCGACTTCGCCGGTGTCGATCCGCAGGTCGGCCCAGTAGCCGGACTCGAAGCTCCAGCCGTTCGCCGCGTTCTCCAGCCGGAGGACGACCACGCGTCCGCCGAACCGGGCCAGGTCGAGCGACACGTCCGTCCAGCGCGGGCCGTCGTGGGTGACCGTCTGCCGGTGCAGCAGCTCGCCGTCGGCCTTGATGCGCAGCTCCCAATCGCCTTGCTCGTGGGCGGCGACCTTGAAGCGGAGCGTCGCCTTCTGCCCGGCCGGCAGCATCAGCTTCTTCACCAGCGCGGCCGGCGTGCGCTCGTCGACCGGATGGGTCATCAGCACGTTCACCTGGCCGGCGAACTCGGGATACTTCCGCGGCGCACCCTCGAAGGCGGGGCTCTCGACGCGCCACGCGGGGTTCCAGAGCGCGACGGATTCTCCATCGGACGAGCCTTCGCGATCCGGCGCGACGTTGGCCTGGTCGGATCCGGCGGCGATGAGCTCCTTCTTGCGTTCGTCGGTGAGCGGACGGCCGTCGCCGGGCGGCGCGAGGATGTACCAGATCAGGTTCCGGAGATCGGCCTCGGGCATCTGCTCCAGGCCTTCGGGCATCGCCGAGTTCTCGGTGACCCGTAGCGATCTCACGTTGGACTTGTCGATTATCGCCTCGCTGGGGCCGGCCATGACGAGCTTCACGTGGGTCGCGGTGTTCTCGGTCATGCGCCCGCTGAGCGTCTGGTCGTCCTTGGTCTCGACCTCCACCTGCTCGTAGCCCGCGCCGATGATCTCGTTCGGGTTGATGACGTTGTGAAGCAGCGCGTCGAGCGAGCTCCGGCCGACACCCGTCAGGTCGGGGCCGATGTCCGCGCCCTCGCCGTGGAGCTTGTGGCAGATGAAGCACGTCTTCTTCGCGACCTCGTGGCCGGCGGCGATGTCCACCGGGCCGGCGATGACGACCTTCCGCTTGGCGGCGATGAGCTTGAGCTTCTCGGCGCTCGACGCCTGCACCTTGCCGAAGATCTGCACCGCCTTGTCGCGCTCGTTGGCGTTCTGCGACGTGGCCAGCGCGCGGATGACCGTGGGCGGGAGGTCGCCGCGCTTCACGATGCCGCTCTCGACCGCGCGATAGAAGGGCCACTTCCAGTTGCCGCGCGTGGTGCACAGCTCCGCGACGGCGGAGCGCACGGCCGGCGAGAGGTCGGCCCACTTCTCGAGCAGCTGCCGCGCGGTGTCGTCCGATCCCACGTCCGCGAGACCGCGCACGGCCTCCACCTTGAGCTTGTCCGAGGCCGCGCCGCGGAACACCGACAGCAGCGCCTCGCGCGTGTCGTCGGACTTCAGACGGCGCGCGGTGCGGATGGCCGCGATGCGGTCGGCCTCGTTGGCGCCGACGTCGGTGACGCGGGCGAGGCTGGCCTTGATGGCGGTGGCGTCGCCCCAGAGCGAGCCGAGCTGTTGCGCGACTTTGGCGATGTCGCCATCGGGCGACCGGGCGAGCCGGGAGACCACGGCGACCGCAGCGGCATCCGGCGCGAGCGCCTTGCCACGCTGGCCTTCGAGAAGGCCTTGCAAGCCCGCGACCTGCGCCGCCGTGGCGTCGGCCGGGATCTTGCCGAACTCCAGCACCGCCCGGCTCAACATGACCTCGTCGCGCAGGTCGCAGGTCCGGCGCATGATCTTGCGGAGGACCTCCGCCGAGAACGGCAGCGTCTTCTTCGCACCGTCCTCTTTGTAGAAGCCGATGGCATGGACCGGATCGAAGGCGATGACCGGTTCCAGCGCCATCCAGAAGAGGAAGTCCAACGTCGGGTCGGTGCCCTTCGTCGAATTGAGGAACAACCCGCTGAGGACGCCGCCGGTCACGACCTCGTGGATCGGGACCTTCGGCGGCGTGTTGACGGTCAACGACCCGGACACGAACTGCCGCGCCGCCACCGCCACGCCGAGCCGCACCGTCAGGTCAGGGTCTTCGGAGAGCTTGGCCAGCAACTGGAAGGAATCCTTCAGGAGGAGACCGCGTTCCCCGACCAGCCGGGCGGCCCACGCGCGCACGGCGGGCTCCTTGTCCTCGGCGGCCGTCTCCAACCAGCCTTCGTCGAGCAGCCCGGTGCTGTGCAGCGTCCACAGCGCGGCGAGCCGCGAATCCAGCGTGGAACCGTTCTTCAGCAAGTCGTGCAGCGGCGTCTTCGCGTGCAGCTCGCGCGGACCGAAGGCGGTGATGCCGCGTCCGGTGAGGACGCGCTGCGCCATCCGGCGCTGCCACACGTTGGGATGCGCGAGCAGCTTGGCGAGGTCGTCGCTGGAGAGCTTCGAGAGGTCCATGTCGCGCGACGGACGCGACGGCACGGGCTTGGCCGTGTCATCGCCGGTCCAGACCACGCGCCAGATTCGGCCGCGTTCGCGGTCGACGCCGGCGGGATCGGCGTTGGCGTTCTGGTAGCAGGGATAGCGGTCGTACCAATCCATCACCCACACCGCGCCGTCAGGACCGGTCTGGATGCTCACGGGCATGAACCAGCCGTCCTTCGTGGTCATGAAGTCGCCGCTCTTCGTCCACTGGCTCGCGACGAAGCTCGAACCCTTCGGGGTGAGCCGGTCGATGTTCAGCGCGTTCTGGTGGATGTTCCCGTGCAATGCCGCTCCGAGCCATTCCTTGGGCCATTGGTCGCCCTGGTAGATGTCGATGCCGGCGTAGGCGGCCATGTGGTGCTTGTGGTCCACGATGCTCGGCAGCTCGCCGTACGCGTACGGGAACGGCGCCTGCCCGGCCTGGCGCGAATACAGGCCGCCGGGCGCGAGGTGGAACAGGTGGTCGATCACGCAGGCGCTGACGAAGGCGTTGCCTTTCGCATCGAAATCCACGCCCCACGGGTTGCTCGTGCCTTCGGCGAAGACCTCGAACTTGCGGGTCCGGGTGTCGAGCCGCGCGACTCCGGCGCTCACCACGACCGGCGCGGCGGCCGGATTGGCCGGGTCCTTGGCCTTGGTGGCGGTGAAGACGCCGTGCGTCATGTAGAGCTGGCCGTCGGGGCCCCAGGTGAAGCCGTTGAGCAACTCGTGCCGGTCCTCGAGGCCGAAGCCGGTGAGCACCTCGGTCTTCTCGTCCGCGACGTCGTCGCCGTCCGTGTCGCGCATGAACCAAAGGTGCGGCGCCTCGCCCACGTACACGCCGCCGTTCCCGACCAGCAGGGCGGTGGCGAGCGTCATGCCGTCCGCGAAGACGGTCACCTTGTCGGCGCGGCCGTCGCCGTCGGTGTCCTCGAGGATCTTGATGCGGTCGCGGCCCTTCTCGCCGGGCTTGTTGCCGAGCGGATACTCATAGAGCTCCAGAACCCACAGGCGTCCGCGCTCGTCGAAGGACATCGCGACCGGGTTCACCACCTCGGGCTCGCTGGCGAAGAGGCGCACCTGGAAGCCGGGCGGGACGACGAACGACTTCTGCTGGTCCGCGGGCGAGAGGGCGGGGTTGTCGGCGGGTTTGTGCTGGCCCGCGAGCTGACGTCCCGACGGCGCGTTGGTGTACACCGGGAAGCCGAACTTGGGATGACGCGGCAGCTCACCGAGCACCGGGGCCGCCAGAGCGACGGCGACGGCGACGGTGACGGCGAGCGAGGGCAACGGAAAGGGCTTCATGCAGGATATGCTGGCGACACTGACTATGTTGGCGACACTGACGACGAAGCCACGGTGGTCAACCCATGACTCACCGGGGCTTGCGAGGGAGGGGGACCGGCGGCGGCATCACCACCAGAACGCGGGCCCGCCGGTGGTGCGGACCTTCATCGCCTGGAACTTCCTCCATTCGGCATGGCCGTCGAGCAGGAGAAGGTTGCCGCCGGCCGGGACCTTGCCGTCGAGGTGCGGGGCTTGATGGCCTTTCCAGCCGCCGTCGATCTTCGTGTATTTGTTCTTGGTCCGGTCCAGCTCGTTCTCGCCTTCCGAGATGGTGCCGTCGGCCGCCACGACCCGCGCCGAGGGGCCGGGGTCGTAGTCCTGTCCGTTGACCTTCCACGGCGCCGGGTTGAGCGACTCGGTGATGTTCGTGGTGCGGATGCGGCCCGAGCCCTTGAACGCGACTGCATATCCGATGACCCGGTAGCCGCCGGCACCTTCCTTGGCGATCTCGTTGGTCGTGCCGGTGGTGAAGCTCCAGAGCGTGTCGTTGTCCTGCTTCGCGAACGCGGGGCAGTAGAGGATGTGCCGCTGGCCGCCGTTCCGGACCAATGCGTTGGCGGCGGCGGCGGGCATGTCCCACGGCCACGCAGCTCCGTTGCAATCGGGGAAGCGCTCCTTGTTGTCGTCCGCGTACATGCGGACGGCGATGCCGAGCTGGCGCATGTTGCTGTTGCACTTCACCTGGACCGCCTTGCTCTTGGCCTTGCCGAGCGCGGGCAGCAACATGCCGGCGAGGATGGCGATGATGGCGATCACGACGAGCAGCTCGATGAGCGTGAACGCGCGGACGGACGGGCGGGACGGTTTCTGTTTCATGACGGTGACGTCCCGCGGCCAAGGTGTGCGGCACGCGGAAGCGTGTCGGGGCAACGGGTTACCTTCCCAGAGGAACACCCGCGGCGCACGCCGTCCATGAGCTTGCGCGCGATCCTCCTGAGGTTTTTCACGGCGGAAATGCGCGTTGTGCGACCGACGGCCGATGGTGTCCGATATCCGGCGTCCTCCGACACCGAAGATGCCCCGCCCGCCGAAAGTCGCCCTGCTGGTCGAGACCTCGAACGCCTATGCCCGCGAGCTGCTGCACGGCGTGCGCGCCTGGTTGCGCGAGCACGGCCCGTGGAGCATCTGGCTGGCCGAGGCCGGCCGCGGCGCGGCGCCGCCGGCTTGGCTCCGCGACTGGAAGGGCGACGGCATCATCGCCCGCATCGAGACCCCGGCCATCGCCCGCGCGGTCGCGGCGACCAAACTGCCGGCGGTGGATGTGAGCGCGGCGCGGCAACTGCCCGACGTGCCGTGGCTCGAGACCGACGACCGCGCCATCGCGCGCAGCGCGGCCGAGCATCTGCGCGAGCGCGGTTTCCGGAGCTTCGGTTACTGCGGGGACGCGCGTTTCAACTGGTCGCGCTGGCGCGGCGAAGCCTTCGCGGCCCATGTCATCGAGGGCGGCGGAAGCTGTTCCGCCTTCGCCGAGCGCACCGTGCGCCGCGGCGCCAACCCGCCGGACGGCGAGGTCGAGGCCGTGGCGCTCGCGAAATGGGTCCGCGGGCTGCCGAAACCGGTGGGCATCTTCGCCGGCTACGACATCCGCGGCGTGCAGGTGCTCGAAG
>JANNAJ010000002.1:0-2709 GCA_031384285.1 Verrucomicrobiota bacterium | reverse complement strand
GCCCGGTGACGAGGTCGGTCGTGGGGTAGAACGCCTTCAGCGTCGGGTTCTTCGCGTCGGTCTCCTTGTCGCCGGTCCAGCCCATCGTGGCGAACGGCCAGAGCCACGAGCTGAACCACGTGTCGAGGACGTCGGGGTCTTGGGTGAAGCCCAATCTGTCTAATTCTCGCGATTCATTGTCGGAAGTTGTCGCGACAGTGATTTCGATCGTCTTGGATTCGCCGACCCACTGATAACTCAGAACTGATCGATCATTTTCGCCGCGAGAAAGAGACACATCCGCGTTGGGTGACAGAGTTTCGCCCAACACATAGATGGCGCGTTCGAGCGGTGAGCCATCGTGGAGTTCGGCGTAAGGCATTGTCTTTTTCCACACCGGAACACGATGCCCCCACCAGAGCTGCCGGCTGATGCACCAGTCCTGGATGCCGTTCAGCCAGTGGTCGTACACCTTGGCCCAGCGCTCGGGATAGAACTTCATCCGCCCGTCCGCCACACAGGCCTGCGATCCGGCGACGCTCGGATACTTGAGGAACCACTGCTCGCTCAGGCGCGGCTCGATGGGCACGTCGGCGCGTTCGCTGAAGCCCACGTTGTTCACGTAGGGCTCGGCCTTCTCCAACGCGCCCGCGGCCTCGAGGATCTCCATCGACTTCTTGCGCGCGACGAAGCGGTCCAGCCCGGCCAGATCGGTGCCTGCCTCGGCCGTCATCTTGCCGTCGGGCGTGAGGATATCGATGACCGGCAGCTTGTGCCGCAGACCGATTTCATGATCCGCCTTGTCGTGCGCGGGCGTCACCTTCAGCACGCCGGTGCCGAAGTCGAAGGTCACGTGCTCGTCGGCGATGATGGGGATGACGCGTTGTTCCTTCGGCACGTCGAGCGGTAGCGCACGATAGACGTGCTTGCCGATGAGGTGCGTGTAGCGCGGGTCCTTGGGGTTCACCGCGACGGCGGTGTCCGCCGGGATGGTCTCGGGCCGAGTCGTGGCGATGGTCAGGAACGTGCCCGGCGCCTCCACCACCTCCACGCGGAAGTGGTACATGAAGCCCTTCTGCTCCTTCATGGTCACCTCCTCGTCGGAGAGCGCGGTGAGCGAAGCAGGACACCAGTTGACCATGCGTTTGCCGCGATAGATCAGGCCCTTCTTGTAGAGGTCCACGAACACCTCCTGCACGCACCGGGAATACTCCGGGTCCATGGTGAAGCGGGTGCGGGTCCAGTCGCAGGACGCGCCGAGCGCGCGGAGCTGCTGGAGGATGATGCCGCCGTATTTCTCCTTCCACTCCCAGATGCGGGCCACGAGCGCCTCGCGTCCGAGGTCGTCGCGGTGCTTGATCTCGCCGGCCTTCTTCAGGGTCTTCTCGACGACGTTCTGCGTGGCGATGCCGGCGTGGTCGGTGCCGGGCAGCCAGAGCACTTCTTTGCCGTCCATGCGCGCCTTGCGGGCGAGGATGTCCTGGATGGTGTTGTTGAGGACGTGGCCGAGGGTGAGCACGCCGGTGACGTTCGGCGGCGGGATGACGATGGAATAGGCCGGCCGCGTCGCCGAGACGCGCGCAGGATCGGCGGTGAAGCACTCCTGCTTCAGCCAGAAGTCATACCATTTCGTCTCGACGGACTGCGGCTCGTAGGCCTTGGGGATTTCGCTCATCTCGGTCCGGCGAGCCTAGCGGATGGACGGGCGCTTGGGCAACAGGCGCGAACGGAGGGCGAAGGAAGGTGCGGGCGCAGCGCGCAGCGTTTCCGCCCGCTACGGTGGGCAGCGATTCCACCGACGTCGTTCAATTCGGCTGCGGGCTTGCCTGCTTCGGCATCAGCCAGCCGACCAGCAGACCGAGGAGCGCGCCTTGGACCGCGGCGCGCCCCGCCACGGCCGCAAGCAACCCGAGGCCGGGGAACCCGTAGGAGTGCACCGAGCCCCACCAGAACGGCAAGAATTGCCCTATGCCCAAAGTCAACATCGCCAAGAACGCCAAGCTGCTTCCTGCTCGGAGCCGCGAAGAGAAAAGCGGTCCCGCGAGTCTCGTCAACCTCATGAGCCGCCCCCGCGCGAGCAGTACAGCCAAGCACAGCGGGAGCAAACCGATGATCGTATAGGTCCCCATCAACACCAACTGTGCCCAAACCGACTGCGGTGCGATGCCGCTCGCAGATCCGGCCGAGAATCGCTGGAGAGTGAACATTTGGGCGGGAGTGACCAAACCGTTCCAAAGCATCATCGTCCCCCAACCCGCGACCATCCAAAGGATCCTGTTCCGCCAAAGCGCGGCGGGGTCGGCCTTGCGGAACTCTTCGCCCAGCCGAGCCGCCGGGCCGACGCGATGTCGTGCCACCAGAAATGCCTCTTCCTCAGCCAAGCCAAGTCGGCACAACCCGTCCATCGACTCGGCCAGGTGGTGCTGCAACTCGCGGAGTGCTTCTTCGCTCAGGCCGGCCTGTTGCCCGAGCTCCTCGCGCCATCCGCGGACGGCGTCGTTCAGATCGAAACGGGTCGTAGGTTCCATAGTTTTCCCAAGGCATTGTGGACGGTCAGCCATTTCGCGCGCTCTTCCAGGAGCCCGGACCGCCCTTGCGACGTCAGGCGGTAGTACTTTCGTTCCCGGCCGGAGTCCGCCTGGCGCCACTCGGAGGCGATCCGGCCTTCGCGTTCGAGCCGATGGAGCACCGGGTACAGCATGCCTTCGGTCCACTCGATCTCTTGGTCGG
>JANNAJ010000770.1:0-14339 GCA_031384285.1 Verrucomicrobiota bacterium | reverse complement strand
GACGGAGCGGCAGACCTTCCAGTTGCGCCGCCTGATTCGCCGACATCGTCGGGCGACAACACCACCGGAGAAACGTTTCCAGCTCCGCAAGGGCGGCTTGGTGTCGCAGAACTTCACCGTCAACGCGTTCTGCGATGTCGAGTTCTGGCTTGGTCGTCTGGAACAACTCGTCGGGAAGCTGCCGGAACCGGACTCCCTGCCGCGTCCGGTCTCGATGTTCGCGCAGTGGCTCAAATCACTGCCGCCTGTCACGCCGCCGGAACCGTTGCCTGCGTCTGTCGCTACCACTCCTCGCGATGTTCCGGCTTCGTTCCGTCCGCCGGTGGTGAGCTGGCTGGCCGCCAGTGCGCCGGCTGATTGACCTACGGCTTGGCGGCGGAAGCCCCGCCCCCACTCAACCCGGCTGGCCGGATTCGAGGTCGTAGAGCATGTGCCAGATGCGGTCCATCTCGCCGCGCTCCACCACCTGCAACGGAGTCGAGCCGTCGAAGGCCGGCTGCGGCGATTTCAGCCAGCGGCCTACCTGCGCCGGTTCCATGACCCGGGCCAGCCCGTCCAGCAGACGGTCCATTTCGACCAGCGCCTTCTCCTGCTTCGGCGATGGGGCTTGCCCTTCGCTCCACTTGGCAACGGAACGGGGCGAGAACCCGGTGAGCCGCACCACCACCGGCTGCGGCAGGTCGAACTTCGCCCGGTAATGCCGGAGCAGGTCGGAATAGTCCGTCGCGCCGCGATGGCGGAAACGGAAGGAATCGAGCGCCGGGGGAGTGGCCTTGGGTTTCTTGGCGGTGACAGCCATCATTTATGCCTGCAACTTCGCCTGCACTTTTGCCGGCTTAAACTCTTCGCTTGGGCGGCCAGCTTGGCGAGCGCGTCACCGTCCACGACTGCCAGGCGGTCGCCTTTCGCGGCACTAGGGAAAATCGCCACGTTCACTCCCCTACGGACAACCGTTGAACGCGTCAGCAGACCGCTGCCGCCCATCTCCGCCACTGCCCGTCCCAAAGCTTGGGTGGAACTCTCGCGGCCGGCGTTGGCCACTCAGAACACGCCCTCAACGGACGCGGCTTGGTCAAGACTCTTCGCCAGCCGAAGTATGCTGAACTATGCAGGGAAGAATATCCGGCCACGTTGCCCTGCATTGATTGTCGGGCGGTTCCAGCAAACGCCGCCATCATGAAACCGCTAGGATTTTTTCCGAACGGAAATACAATGAAGGCTAAAGACCAAAAAGCTCCAAGCTGGCGCGGCAGTCCACAGGCATGAGCCCAACTTACCCACTTCAGATATCAGTTGCCGCCACCCGACCAAGGCGAGGGACAGCTTTTACTTTGATTGAGCTGCTTGTGGTGATCGCAGTGATTGCGATTCTGGCCGCCTTACTGTTGCCGGCGCTGGGACAAGCCAAAGGAAGAGCCCGCAGCATACAGTGCCTGAGCAATCAGCGGCAGATTTCCTTGGCCTACCAAACATCGTTGGTCTCCGACACCGGCAACCGGGTGATGCCGCCGGAGGCGCTGGACTGGTGGAACAACAGCGTAGGGAAACCCGGCCACGCGTCGGTCTGTCCGCAGGCCCCAATCCCAGCAGATCAAAGCGGCGGATGTGGACTTGGTTCGGCCACGCGTGGCTGGTGGGACAACCTCTTCTGGAAGGACAATGTTTCTTCTTTTTGGAGGCTCTCATATCCTAACGCCCGCGTCGAAAGTCCTGCTGCCTCACGTTCCGGAAGCTATGCGGTGAACATGTGGACCATCGGTGATTCTTGGACAGATCCCACCACGATAGTCATCATCCCTGGCCACCGCATTCCGTCAGAAGATAAGTTCTTCGCCCGTCAATCCAACATCGAGACCCCTTCTGCCACACCCTTTACTGCGGACGGGACTTGGTATGCGACGTTTCCAGAAGCGGGGGATCGGCCCAACCGAGAATTTGGACACTCACCGTTGCTGCGAACTTGGATTTATGGTGGCGGGATGGAGAACGTGGCCATTCCGCGACATGGGAAAAATGCGGGCCGTAGCCTCAATACTTGGCCAAAGGAGCAACAGCTACCGGGGGCCAACAATGTCGCGTTCATTGACGGCCACGCCGAGCAAGTGCCGCTAGAGCGTTTATGGCAGCTTACGTGGCATAGGAGCTATCGAGCCGCCAGCACGCGACCAAGTCTCTGATTCTTAAAAAGCATGCCCAACCAAACGCTGCATCTAACGGACCCGGGCCGGCGCCGTTGCAAGCGGCGCACCTTGTGGCCGCCGTCGCTGACCGCGGGGCGTTGGGAACCTGCATTCGCCCCCCAGAAAACAGTGTGGCCCATGTCGAAGCATGCCGGAATCGGAAGTGAGGGCGAAGCAAGGAGCGCCTAAGCGCTCCTTTTCTTTCCCGGCAAAGACCGGTAGTGCCGGCCGGCCGCCTTCATTTCCAAGCGAGCACCTTGAGTCCCTTGACCCGTTTGAATTCGCCGGCGTTGGCGGTGACAAGGGTGGCTCCGAGGCCGCGGGCCTGGGCAGCGATCAGGAGATCCAGCGGCCCGATCGGCGTTCCGGCCGCCTCCAGGGAGGCCCGGATGTCGGCATAGTGCAGCGCCGCATCGAGGGTGAAGTCCGCGATCCAGAAGAGATCCAGGAAAGCTTTGAGCCGGGTGCTTTGTTGGGGATGCGTCTTCAGGTTCTTCTGCACGCCAGTCCAGAGTTCAGCCGCAACGATGACCGGGATGCCGGTGAGCGCCGGGTCGGGCAGTTTACCGAGACCGGACTGGTTGCGTAGCACCGGGATGCAGGTGCTGGAATCGAGCAGGAACGCAGGTTTCAAGGCAGGACAGGGTCAGAACTCAGGGGGGGGGCGCTCATGTGCCGACGGCCGGGGTGGCGGCTCAGGAAAGTCGCCACCATCCGGAAACACCTCGGCGAGGTGGCGGGCGATCTCGGCAAAGGAACGGAACTTCGGCATCGGCAGGGGCGCGAGGACTACCTCCGCCCCCTGCCGGGAAATCCGGACCTCGGTGCCCTCGAAGCGGAAGGCCTTGGGCAGGCGGACCGCCTGGCTCCCACCATGCTGAAAGATCTTCGCCGTCGTCATAGCTACTTTCTGTATCTATGGACTTTGGCTGTCAAGCGGCAAGCGCCAACTGGGTGCGATCGGAAGTGACGGGCACGTCGGCGGATGTGGCGCAGAGTTGAACTCTGTCCGTATCGCGGATCTGGGATCCCCAGGCACAGCGGCAGGTAAGCGGTCGGGCCTTGCCGCCGCCCTACCGAGCGCAACTCGGCGAGACGGTTCCAGACCTTGCCGCGCTACGAGTGCACGCCACTTCCGATCGCACCAGCGCCAACTCCCGGGTGCCTCAGTCCGTCCATCCATGCCGGTCGGTGACCAGCCAACGGGTAGCTTCGCCTCCACCTCCTTCCGTGGTGTCGCGAACCGCTCTCGCGAGCGGGCGACGAGCTTCTCCCTACGGCCGGACCGGTTGTCCACCGGATAGAGGCTCCGCTCTCGAAAGGACACCGTTCCCGACACGGTGAAGTCTGGATGCGACAAGAGACGAGGGATAGGCCTCGGCCGGCACGGAGCGCGTTGGAACCTGGGCGTCAGACCCGGCGACCGAGAGCCAAGGGTTCCTTTGCCTAACCGGCAAAGGTGAAGTCGCACCGAGGATAGGTGCTGCACCCCCAGAAGCGTCCGCCGGCGTTGGTCCCGCTCTTGGCGATGCGCTCGAGCAAGGGCGCTTCACAGCGCGGGCAGGACTTGTCGTTGGCGTCGAGGGCCCGCTCGATCTCCGGCCAATCGGGCGAGAACCGCAGCTCACCCAACCAGGCCACGAGCTGCGTCTCCTCGATGAGCTCGACACGCTGCTCACGAGCGAGCTGGAGGGCCGCCGTGGTGTAGCCCCGCAGGGTCACCAAGACGGAACGCTGCGCCCGCTCGATGGTCTGCGCTCCGATGAGCTCGCGCACCTTGTCCGGTTTGACGAGGGCGTTCTGCCAGTGCTTGCACTGCACCACGGTCGTCTCACCGGCTTTCACCACCACCAGGTCCACGCCGCCGTCAGGATGGGCGCCGCCGCGCCGGGTCACGGCGTATCCGCGGGTCCGGTAGAGCGCGGCGACCAGCTTCTCGAACTGGAACCAATCGATCTCGCGCAACCGGTCCACGAGCGGCTTCTCCAGGATCGGGGGCGCCGCCTTGGGCAGCGGCGGCGCCACGATCGGCGCCGAGGACGGGGGCGGACGCAAAGGAAAGACCTGTGTGAGGTCATCGCGGAAAACCCGCCCGGTGATCTCCGCGGAGTCGTGCCGGTCCTGACGGCGGATCCACAGCACGAGTCCGCCCACGAGCACCGCGAACAGGGCGACGAACAAGACCGGGGCGAGCAGTCTCCACATGGCCTCCCGTAACGGGGGGACCATCAGCACCACGACGACGACGATGATCATCCCGACGACCGCCTCGACGGCGGCCTTCTCGCGAGCCGCTCCGCGGTTCCTTCGTCGCGCCATAGATCTCCGTCGACGTTAGGGCGAGAGCCCCCATGCAAGAATCGCCAGTTCTGCTTAGGACCTGCGTCGGCGCTCCGGCGCTCCGCCGTAGTGCTTCGTGGGCCGACGGCGAAAGAGATCGGCGCCCTGGTGGCGGGGACGGCCGGCAAGCGGTTGGCCGATCCCGGAGTCGGCTGGACCTTCCAGCGGAGCGGCTTTGGCGGGATGCGCCCACCGTTTCGGTGCGGTTTGTCCCTGGCATCGTGGACGACACGCAGCTCATGCCGTGGCTCTTAGCCGATACTGGATCCACGGGGCGGTCTGCTCCCTACCGCGACACCTTTGCTTCCCCAACCGGCGGCTTGTTCGCCACGTTCCGGTCCGAGCCGCACGCTCCGTGACCGGGTGGACCGGGCTCCCGGAAGTGGCGGACAAAGTCGGCGACTTGGCGCAGAGTCGGACCCAGCGGTCGGCGACAACGCGTCAAAAGCGGGTCCCGATCAACGGAGCCGGGGACTTTCGGAACAATTTCTATGTGCGGCATCATCGGTTACGTGGGGAAGAAATCCGCCGGGCCAATCCTTCTCGAAGGATTGCGCCGGCTGGAATATCGCGGTTACGACAGCGCGGGCGTGGCCTTGCTGGACGGCGTCCGGCTGGAGATCCGCAAAAAGACGGGGCGCATCGACCAGGGTCTCGCTCCGGTCGTGAAGGCGCAGCCGGTGCATGGCGACACCGGCATCGGACACACTCGTTGGGCCACGCACGGGCCGCCGACGGACGAGAATTCCCATCCGCACCTCGACGCCGGCGCGAAGATCGCCTTGGTCCACAACGGCGTGATCGAGAACTATGACCGCATCAAGCGGCGGCTCCTCGCGGCAGGACACACGTTCCGGTCCGACACGGACACGGAGGTCCTCGCGCATCTGATCGGAGAACATCTTGCCAGACCATCCGGCGACGGCACCGCGCTGCATCCGCTCGCGCGGGCGGTGGCGGGCGCGCTCGGCGAAGTCATCGGAGCGTACGGCGTCGGCGTGGTCTGCTCGGATTTCCCCGGCGTCATCGTCGGCGCACGGCGCGGCTCGCCGCTCATCATCGGCATCGGCGACGGCGAACATTTCCTCGCCAGCGACGCGACCGCCGTGGCCGCGCACACGCGCCAGATCGTCTATCTCCAGGACAACGACCTCGCGACGATCACCGCCGGGGCCTTCAGCGTCAGCAATGCCGGCGAGACGAACGAGAACGTGCAGGTCAGCCGCATCGAATTCGACGGTGCGGCGGTGGAGCGCGGCGAGTTCGCGCACCACATGCTCAAGGAGATCTTCGAGCAGCCCCGCACCATCGAGAACGCCGTGCGCGGACGTCTGGACCGCGACGCCAGCTCCGCGAAGTTCGGCGGATTGAACATGTCCCTCGCGGAACTGCGCGCCGTGGACCGCATCGTCATCACCGCCTGCGGCACGAGCTGGCACGCCGGACTGGTGGGCGAACACCTTTTCGAGGAACTCGCGCACATCCCGACCGAGGTCGAATACGCCAGCGAGTTCCGGTACCGCAACCCGCCGCTCGACCGCCACACGCTGGTGCTGGCCATCACCCAATCCGGCGAGACCGCCGACACGCTGGCCAGCCTGCGCGAGGCGCGGCGGCGCGGGCACAAGGTGCTCGCGCTCTGCAACGTCGTCGGCAGCACCATAGCGCGCGAGGCCGACGGCGGGATCTATCTGCACGCCGGGCCCGAGATCGGCGTGGCGTCCACCAAGGCCTTCACCTCGCAGGTCACCGCGCTGACGTTGCTCGCCCTGTACATGGGGCGCATCCGGCAGCTTTCGCCCAATCGGGGGCGCGAGATCATCGAGGCGCTGGAGGCGATCCCCAGGCAGCTTGAATCCGTGCTCGCGCAAGACGCCGCCATCAAGAAGATCGCGCTGAAGCACGCGCAGGCCGAAGATTTCTTTTTCTTGGGGCGCCTCTGCAATTTCCCCGTGGCCCTCGAAGGCGCGCTCAAGCTCAAGGAGATCTCCTACATCCACGCCGAGGGCTATCCCGCCGCCGAGATGAAGCATGGCCCCATCGCCATGATCGACGAGCGCACGCCCAGCGTGGTGCTCATCCCGCACGACGCGATGTATGAGAAGACTTTGAGCAATCTCGAGGTCGTCCGCGCGCGCAAGGGACCGATCATCGCCGTGACCACGGACGACAACACCACGCTCGCGCAGCAGGTGGAGGACGTGATCACGGTGCCCAAGACGCTGGAGTGCCTGTTCCCGCTGCTCGCCGTGGTGCCGTTGCAGCTGCTCGCCTACCACATCGCCGTGGCGCGCGGCTGCGACGTGGACAAGCCCCGCAATCTCGCCAAGAGCGTGACCGTGGAATAGCACGCGGAGACGCGGACCGCGCGAGTCCGCGCGATCATGTCCCGGGAATAGATCACCGACCCTTCCGGGATCCTGGACTCGCGGGGTCAGCGGGCCGCGCTCCCTGGTCTCGGCCCTCGATCGACCACGGGGCGTCAAAGGCAGATTCCTACCCACTGCCGCGCACGCTCTTTCCGGTCCATCGTCAACGTCTCCATCGGTTCGCAGGGTGCTTCCGCGACCCCGGCCCAAAAGGGGGCATTCTTATCGGGTCCCCAACGGGACATCCTCTTGGAGTTCCGACACACGGCAGCGCGCCCGTTGACATCGCCGGCCGGAACCGTTTCTTTCCCGACGCTGCGAGAAGCGGCGCCATCCGATCCCTCCCATCCCATGAAACTCAAGCTTGCCCTGCCTCTCCTGTTCGTCGCGTCCGCCGTCGCAATCGTCGGCTGCAAAAAGGAGGAGGCGCAAGAGACCGCCTCCGGGTTGAAGGACAAGACCGCCGAGGCAGCCACCAAGGTCGGCGAGGCCGCCAAGGACATGGCCCAGCAGGCCGGCGAAAAGGCGAAGGACGTCGGCGAGAGAGCCGCGCAGGAGGCGAGGGTGATCGGCGAGAAGGCGGCCCAAGAAGCGAAGGAGATCGGCGGAAAGACGCTCGACGCCGCGAAGGTGAAGGCCGGCCAGGCCTACGAGGCCGCCAAAGAAGGCACCGAGAAAGCGGTCGATGCCGCGAGGGAAGCCGCAGCGGCCGCCGCGCGGAAGACGGCGGAGGCCGCCAACAAAGCGGCCGACAGCCTCAAGCCAAAGCAGTGAATCAGCGCCGTCGGACGGCCCCGCATGCCGGGCCGTCGCTGGGACGGCCCGGCACGGGGCATACCATCACTTGCCGACAGGCCCGTAACCGGCGGCGGGCGTGCCGTCGTCGTTGAGATGGCGGGTGCTCCAGAGCACGCCGCGCGTGACGAGGTCGAGATAGCGGGCGTCGGCGACGGTCTCGTTGTTGTGGCCGATCGTGGTCGAGAAGACGCGGGTCTTCTTGGGGCCGTACTCATGGCTCCACACCACCGTGGAATCGTTCTGGCCCGGACGGTCGCCGGCATCCTGCTTGCCGCGGGCGAGGGCCTTGGTGGAGCCGGCCACCTGGATGTTGTTGTAGAGCTCCTCGTTGACGGTGGTCCAATCCTTCAGGCCCTTGGTCACCGGGCTGCTGCCGTCGAGGAAGGTGATGGCGACCGGCTTCTGCGCGCCGTGGCCGCTGGACTGGAGGCCGAGATAATCGAACCAGAACGCCTGCGGCGTGCCGGACTTGGCCGGATCGTTCGGGTTGCCGATGCGGTAGCAGTGCATGGCGCAGTGCAGGTTCACGCCGGCGACGCCCTCGCGATGGGGCTTGAGCACGCCTTCGATGACGGCGGGGTCGTTGATGTCGGCGGCGCACTCGTCGTGGATGACGATGTCGTAGCCCTTCGCGTAGTCCGGGTTCCCATAGATGGGCAACGGCGGCTTGGTGCTGCCGTCCGGAGAGAAGATGACGTCGACCTTCGCGTTGGCGCGGGCCTCGATCCCGGTCTTCAGGATGTCCTTCTGCTTCGCGTAGTCATGGCAGCAACCGCCGGCGAGGAGCAGCACGCGGATCGGGGCGACCGCCGGCTCGGTGCCGGGCTTGCGCTTGTACGCCGCGAAGAAGATGCCGCTGTCGGCGGTCGACTTGAACTCCTTCGGCCGGCCGCCGCCTTGCAGGGAGACCGCGGAACGCCAGCCGTCCGGCGTCAGCTCGGCGATGGCCTCGAGCACGCGGCCGACGTTCTGGCCTTCCGTCTCCGTCAGGTCCAGGGCCGGGGGCGTCTTGCTGGCATCGAGCTTCACCTTGCCCTTGGCCGTCGAGTCGTTGGTCTCGAAGACGTAGGTGCCGTCCTTCATCGTCATCACGATGCCGTCGGTGAAATTGGCGGCGACATCGTCGCCGTTCATCTCGGCGGACTTGATGAGCCAAGTGCCGTTGAAGGAGCTGATGTCCACCGCGAACAGCGTGGTGGCGGACGCGAAGAAGGCGAGGAGGAGGCGTTTCATGTGCGAGGCGGCGACGATGCCCCTGATCCACGGGACCGGTCAGCAACGAATTTGGCGCGCCGGCAGCGGATGTGCCCGATGACCACCGCGGTCGTTCAGCCCATGAAGCCGAGATCGGCCGTCCCGAAGAGCCCGAGGTTGTCGTAGAGGTTCTTGAAGACCAGCGGCAGGTCCTGGTCGGTGACCCCGAGCCACTTGGCCAGCGTCGCCGCGTACTGCTCGGTCGAGGTCGTCGGGATGAACGCTCCGCGGGTGCCGCTGTCGTCGGGTCCGCCCAGGGCCATCGACGGGAAGGCTCCGTGTATCCGTCCGCCCTGCACCGCGCCGCCGAGGACCAGGTGGTGGTTGCCCCATCCATGGTCGCAGCCGGAGCCGCTGGGCTGGAGCGTCCGGCCGAAATCCGACAAGGTGAAGCTGGTCACGCTGTCCGCGATGCCGAGCTCTTGCTCGGTGCATTTATAGAAGGCGGCCATCGCGTCGCCGACCTGGCTGAGCAGGTCCCAATGCTGCCAGCTCTGCGATCCGTGGGTGTCGAACCCGCCGAGCGAGCAGAAGAAGACCTGGCGCTTGATGCCGGTGGTGCCGCGCAGCTTGATGAGCTTGGCGACCTGCTTGAGCTGGTCGCCGAGCGACCCGCCCGGGAAAGTGGTGGTGATGTTCGCGTTGCCGCTCTGCATCAGCGCGTTCAGGTCGAGCGCGTCCTTCCGGACCTTGTTCGCGGCCTGGACCAGCGCGAGCCCGCTGTCGAATTGGAGCACCTGTTGCAGCCCGTTCTTGCGGGCGGTCGCCGCCGAGGCCGGCCAGAGGTTCATCCCGCTCGGGTCGAGGTCGAAGCCGGGCAGCAGGCTGGCCGATCGGATGACGTCGCCGGTGCAGAACAGAGACGGTCCGGCACAGGAGATCGCGGAGGGGAAGGCCGATCCGCCGTTCAGCGCGTTGACCCTGTCGGCCGCACGCCCGCCCCAGCCGGTGCCGGTCGAGCTCGACGGGATGGCCGCCTGCATCTGCTGGATCTGGTCGGAGTGCGAGAAGAGGTTGCTCGGCACGGCGACGGAGTTCGCGAGGAACTGCGGACGCGAGACCGGCTTCACCAGCATGCCGACGTTGGCGAGCACGCCGAGCTTGCCCTGTGCCCAGAGGGGATGGATGGCGCCGAGACCGTTGTTGAGCGCGAACGGCGTGCCGTCCGGCGTCTGCACCGGCAGCAACGGACCGTTGCCATCCGGGAGCGCGAGCGATCCGCGGGCGGCCTTGTACGCGTTGAACTCGGATTGGGTGAGGGGGACGATGGTGTTGTGGCCGTCGTTGCCGCCCACGAGGAAGATGCAGACGAGCGCCTTGTAATCGGGCGGGTTGGCCTGCGCGAGGGCGTTCATCCAGCCGAAGCGGGTGAGCATCGCGGTGGCCCCGATGCCCTTGAGCAGGCTGCGGCGGGAGATGCGGTGTTGGTTCATGGCGTGGTCTTTCGTCGGGAGGTTTCCGGAAGGCTGGTTCAGTGCTGGACGGCGTACTGGCCGCTGAGGGCGGTGAGGTAGAGCACGGTCTCGATGCGCGTCTTGGCGTCGTAGCCCGGCGTCGCGGCGGCGATGAGGGCCTGCTTCATCGCTGCGGACATGCGGCCGTAGAGCAGCTTCCGGTTCACCAGCTCGACCAGTCCGGGCATGTCGTTGCCGAACGGCTGGAACGGCGAGAGGTCCAACGTGAAGTCGGTGCTCGCGGGATTGCTGAGGAAATAGTGGAAGAAGTTCCCGCGGAGCGTCGCCTCCATCGGTGAGTAGATCTGGAACTCGGGGCCGGCGAGCGAGGTCTTCGGGATCTTGTAGAGCGGCGAGAACCAGCTGAAGACGGACGGCGCGTCCAACGGCGACTGCGCCATGTAGGCGAACAGGTAGCCCAGCTGCTGAGGGTCGTTGAAATGGCCGTCCAGCGCGCGGAGGAACCCGCAGGTGTGCAGGATCGGGTCCTTGAGGCGGCCGCCGTTCACGGTCGGCGCGTCGTCCCGTGCCTCGACGTCGGTGATGATCGCGGTGACCGTGGCCTTCAGGTCGCCCGCGGTGGCGACGAACACGTCGGCCACGCGTTGGATGTAGCCGGGCGTCGGGTTGCTCACCACGAGGCTGCGGATCAACCGCGTGGCGATGAACGGCGCCGTGTTCGGATGCGCCATCAGGATGTCGAGCACGCTCTCCAGGTCCTGCTGCACGGTCTGTCCGGCCGGGATGACGACACCGAGCACGGTCTTGGAGACGGTCGAGTGGTTCGCGGGGTCCGGCACCATCGGCGCGCCATGCCATTCGTAGGCCGATCCGCCGGGCGGCTGGGCATAGACCCAGCCGGTGAGCGCCAACGCGAGCTGGCCGACGTCCGCCTGCGTGTAGACCGGGACCGGGACATTGGCGGCGTCCACCACCACGGCGCCGTCGGGCCCGAGCTTCCGCAGACCGATGGTGAAGAGCTGCATGATCTCGCGCGGATAGTTCTCGTTGGCGGCGCTGCCGTTGACCGGTTTGCGCGAGTTGGCGAGGTCGAGGTACTTGCCCATCGACGAGCTCTTGGTCACGTCGCGCAGCAGGTCGCGATAGTTGCCGAACGCATGCTGGTTGAGGGCGTTCATCCAAGGGAGCATGGCGTCGGCGTAGATGTTCTTGTTGGCGGAGACGACGATGATCTGGCTGAGCGCATGGACGACCCGCTGCCGCAGCTGGTCGGGCGCGGTCGAATAGGTCGCGAGCTGCCACTGCTGGAGCGTGCCCACCGAGTTGTCGGCCGGGACGGGGATGGGCGTCGGCGGCAGCGCGAACTGCTGCGCCAGGTATCCGGCGACACCGAGCTGCTGCACCTGCGCGATGCCGGCCGACGTCGGCCCGAAGGACGTCTGCTCCAGCAGCCGGGCCGCCGCCAGCAACGCCGAATAATCCGGCGCCGGCGTGAGCATGACCGTCGCATCCGCGGTGGACGTGGCGTCCGCGACCGATGTCGCGCGCACCGTCACGGTCGGCGAGGCCGGCATGGTGGCCGGTGTGAGGTAGACGCCCGCGGCATCGATCGTGCCATTCACGGCACCGCCGAGGACCGACCAGATCACCGCCTTGTTCGCCGTGCCGGTGACGCTCGCGAGGAAGGTCTTGGAGCTGCCGACCTGCACGTTCGCGGCCGCGGGCGAGATACCGACGATGACGGGCGCCGGCACCAGGGTGACCGTCGCGTCCGCCGAAACGAGCGCGTTCGCGACCGATGTGGCGCGGACGGTGACGACGGCCGGGACCGGTAGGACGAGCGGCGGCGTGTAGAGACCGGCAGCGCTGACCGAGCCGTTGGCGGACCCGCCCAGGACCGTCCACGTGACCGCCGTGTTGGCGCTGCCCGTGACCGTGGCGGCGAAGGACCGGGTGGTCCCCAGTTGCACCGACGACGATGCCGGTGCGACCGCGACCGTGACGACCGGCGGCGCGGTGAGCGTGACGGTCGCGTCGGCGAAGACCGAAGCGTTGGCCGCCGCGGAAGCGCGCACCTTCACCACCGGGGACGCCGGCATGACGGCCGGCGCGGTGTAGAGACCGGCCGCGGTGACCGAGCCGTTCGCGGCGCCGCCGACCACGGACCAGGTCGCTGCCGTGTTGGCATTCCCGGTGACGGTGGCGCTGAAGGCCTGCGAGTTGCCGAGCTGGACAGATACCGCGGACGGTGCGACCGAGACCGCGATCGTCGGCACGCTCACCACCACCGAGACGGTGTTGCCCGTGACCGCCCCGGGTCCGGGTTGGCGCACGGCGAACTTGACCGTCCCCGCGGCAGCGGCATTGCCCGTGGCGATCACCTTGGTCGACGACACGAACGTCGTGACCAGGTCCACGCCGTTGGCCTGCGCCACCGAATCCGGCGCGAAGCCGCTGCCGTTGAAGCTCACCGAGTAGTTGCCCACCTGGAGCGACGCCGGGGAGACGCTCCACAACCAAGGATACGGCCGGGTGACCGTGAGCGAGGTGGTCTTGAAGGAGCCGGGGAAGGCGGTGCTCTGCGCCTTGACGGTGAGCACGCTGTTGGCCGGAGCGGTCGCCGGCGCGGTGTAGAGGCCGGACGCGGTGATGGTCCCCAGCTGAGCGCTGCCGCCCTGCACGTCGTTGACGTACCAGTTGACCGTGTTGGGGTTGATCGGGACGTAGGCGCCGAACTGTTTCGTGCTTTTCAGCTCGACCGAGTTGTTGGCGGGCCAGATATCGATCGCTCCGGAGACCTGCGCCAAGGCCCGGGCTCCGGTGACAACCGACAGCAGCAGGGCCAGGATGGCCGCCAGCGTGGGGAAGGGGTTCAGGATCCGGCGCGATCGGGATTTCGTCATAGGTCGATGCTGTGGCCGGGGCACCGATCGCGAAGCGGGCCGCTCGGGAGAGAGGTCCGTCGTCGATCGTCACGCCGGCTGGTTTGCTTGCTCTTGTCTTCTAATCTCCGGAAACGCGCAGGAAGGATTACAGACTTTCGCACCGCGCCGGACCTCGGTCTCCGTGCCGTCAACGGGGAGGGCCGTCACCGTCCACCGGGATCAGGATGCGGCGATGCCCCGAAGGGCGTACGAGCGTCCTCCGACGCGACGGATCCCCTTCGCCGGCGAAGCGCCCCACGCGCTGCTCCATCGCCCGGGATGGACGCGGTCATACGTGCATTTACGTATGGCCGGAGCGCGGCCCGCTCACCAAGAATCTACCCGTCATGACGATGAACGTTCCCATCCCCCGTTCCGGATCCGCTGCCCTCGCCTTGATCGCCGGCCTGTGCGCGACCATCGACGCCGCCGCACAAAACCCCGTCTGGCTGGGCCGCTCGTTCGTCAAGGTGGTCGCCAAAGGAGACCCCATCCCTGGCACGACCGGGGCGAACTTCGGCGTCATCGAGCGTTTCACGCTGCGCGACGGCAAGCTGCACATCGTCGCCGGCGAAGCGCAGACCAAGAAGGGGCTGTTCCGATGGCACAACGGCGCGCTGACCAAGCTGGTCTACACCGACACGCTGTCGCCGATCGGCAGCACGTTCGACACGGTCCATTTCACCACCGACGAGACCGAGGGCGCGCTGAACTTCTTCGGCGAGGTCTTCTACGGCCGGCCAGGGTTCGTCTACGGGCTCTTCGAGTGGCGCGACGGGAAGATCACCAAGGTCTTCGATTCGGCCACCCCGGTCGGCGGCAAGACGCTCAGCGGCTTCGGCTACCCCGTGCGCGTCGGCCACGAGGTCGTGGGTTCGACGCAGTTCTTCGAGGACGGAGCGCTGAAGACCGGAATCCTGCGCTGGGACGGGACGACGCTGCGCACGGTGGTCCAGACCGGCGACGACCTGCCCGGCTCGCTCGGCGGCTTCACCGGCCAGCCCGGCCAGTATCAGGTGGCCTTCGACGGGCAGAACGTCGGCTTCGTCGCCTCCGCGG
>JANNAJ010000767.1:0-3748 GCA_031384285.1 Verrucomicrobiota bacterium | reverse complement strand
CGACGCGGTGCTCCTCGTCGCCGCAGCGGACGATGAACGGGTCCTTGGCGTGCGCCTTGGACACGGAGCGCAGGCCGTAGGGCGAGAGGAACTCCTGTTCGTCGCCGAGATAACGGAGCACGCGGCGCAGGCGGTCGCGCGTCGGGATGGCGAGGAGCAGGCGCTCCCGGCTGCCGCTGCGGCCCAGGGCCACGCCGCGGTTGAGGTCGTGGCGGTGCTTCACGAACCACGCGAGGCGCTTCTTGAAGCCGGGCAGGTGGTCCACCTCGGATTCCTCCAGCACCTCCACCGCGATGAGCGGCAGCAATCCGACCATGCTGCGCGAGCGGAGCGGCACGGGGTTGCCGTCGCCGGTGTCGAGCTGGTCGTAGTAGAAGCCGTCGGCCTCGTTCCACAGGCCGGTGCCGCCGAGGTTGTTCATCGCGTCGGCGATCTGGACGAAGTGCTCGAGGAACTTGCTCGCCATGTCCTCGTAGGCGGAATGGATCTTGCCGGTCGCGTGGTCGCGGGCCAGTTCAAGGGCCATCGCCAGCATCGTCGCCGCGTAGAAGGCCATCCAGGCCGTGCCGTCCGCCTGCTGGAGCGAGCCTCCGGTGGGCAGCGGTTTCGAGCGGTCGAAGACGCCGATGTTGTCGAGGCCGAGGAAGCCGCCGGAGAAGAGGTTCTTGCCCGAGGCGTCCTTGCGGTTGACCCACCAGGTGAAGTTGATGAGCAGCTTCTGGAAGATGCTCTCGAGGAAGTCGCGGTCGCGTCCCCCCTGCGGTCCGGTGAGCTTGTAGATGCGCCACGCGGCCCAGGCGTGGACGGGCGGGTTCACGTCGCCGAAGGCGAACTCGTAGGCCGGCAGCTGGCCGTTCGGGTGCATGTACCACTCGCGCAGGAAGAGCCCGAGCTGCTGCTTGGCGAACGCGCCGTCGATGCGCGCGACGGGGATCATGTGGAACGCGAGGTCCCACGCCGCGAACCACGGGTACTCCCACTTGTCGGGCATCGAGATGATGTCGCGCGCGTAGAGGTGCCGCCATTCGGCGTTGCGGCCTTCCTTGCGCGATGCGGGCGGCTTGGGCATCGCCGGGTCGCCGTCGAGCCAATCGGCGACGACGTAGTGGAAGAACTGCTTCGACCAGAGCAGACCGGCGTAGCCTTGGCGGACGACGTTGCGCTCCGCGGCGTTCAGCTGCGGCGGCAGCTTGGCGCGATAGAAGGCGTCGGCCTCGGCGATGCGCACGGCGAACGCGGCGTCGAAGGCCGCGGCGTCCTGGATGAGCGCGCTCGCGGTCTCCTTCGGCGTCGTCGCCTTGCGCCGCGGGCTGGGCGGCGCAAGCACCTCGTCGCAGCGGACGCGCGCGGATTCGGCGAAGGACACGAGCCGCAGCCGCACGACCTGGGTCTCGCCCGGCGCGAGTTGGAGCGGATAGATGGCCGCGGCCTTCGTGCCGGTTCCGGCGGGATTCACCGCATCGGCATCACCGTCCACCACGTGCGCGTGGAACGCGTCCTTCACGAACGGCGAGGCGTTCGGCGACGCGAAGAGCTTGGCGTTGTTGGTGTCGTTCTCGGTGAAGATGATCCGCGGCGCGCTGCCGTCCGGGCCGATGCCGGCCTCCAGCACGAAGTCGCCGAGCGTCTCGTGGCTGGCGCGGACGCGGGCGTCGGGAGCGAGGCGGAGCAGAGGGCGTTGGACGGAGCCTTCGCGCGGGCACCCCCAGGTCCAGGTGTTGCGGAACCAGAGCGTCGGGAGCAGGTGGAGCGTGGCGGGACCGGGACCGCGGTTGACGACGGTGATGCGGATGAGGATGTCGTCCGGCGCGAGCTTGGCGTACTCGGCGGTGACGTCGAAGTAGCGGCCGTCGGCGAAGACGCCGGTGTCGGCGAGCTCGTACTCGCGGTCGGCCCGGCCGCGCCGCCGGTTCTCCTCGACGAGGTCCCCGTACGGGAACGCGGCCTGGGGATATTTGTAGAGCGCCTTGGCGTAGGAATGGGTCGGCGTCGAATCGAGATAGAACCACTCCTCTTTCACGTCCTCGGCGTGGTTGCCCTCGTTGCCGGTGAGGCCGTAGAGGCGTTCCTTCAGGATCGGGTCGCGGCCGTTCCAGAGCGCGAGCGCGAAGCACAGGCGCGCCTCGCGGTCGCAGAAGCCGAGCAGGCCATCCTCGCCCCAGCGATAGGCGCGGCTGCGGGCATGGTCGTGGGGGAAGTAATCCCAGCAGGTGCCCCATCCGCTGTAGTCCTCGCGGACGGTGGCCCACTGGCGCTCGGCGAGGTAGGGACCCCAGCGCTTCCAGTTGGCGATCCGGGTGGAGTCCTCGGTCAACCGGCGGCCCTCGTCGGTCCCGGCCGCTTTGCGGAGGACCATCGTGTTCCCGGCCAGGTCGTTCGGATCAGGCATGCCCCGATTAGACGTCCGAGGCGCGACGGCGGGAAGGACGGATCCAAGGGAGACGATCACCGATGTGCGCGGAAGATTTCTGGAAGATCACCATCGGCCTGGACGTTCTCATAGGTGGACGGGCCCGCGGTCGTAGGTCGCGATGATCGCGCTTGCCTGGCGGGACCGTCCCGCGTCACCTCGACCACAAACCGGACCCATAGGACCCCATGCCCAAAGAACTCACCGGCGGCACGCCGCTCAGCCGCTTCAAGCAGAAGATCCAGCGCCTCCCCGGGGCGCTGCGGATCATGACCGAGGGCGATTCCTGGTTCGCCTTTCCGCTGCCCTCGCGGCCGAACATCCCGGACAACCTGATCACGACCTTCGCGGAGAAGGCCGCGTGGTTGCGGCTGGAAGGGAACGGCGACGAAGCGGTGGAGATCCTCAAGGGCGAGCAGCGGAACCGTCTGCGCAGGTTGCTCGCGGACGATGCCTTGGGCATCGAGGCGCTGCTATTCAGCGGCGGCGGCAACGACATCGTCGGTGAGGACCTTTTGCCGCTGCTCAAGGACTTCGTGCCCGGAGCCGATTGGCGCTCGTGCATCGACCAGGAGCGTTTCCTCCGCCGCATGGACCAGATCGAGGCCGCGTACGAGGAGCTCGTCGACCTGCGCGACGACCATCGTCCCGACTGCGTGATCTTCACCCACGCCTACGACTTCGCGATCCCGACCGGCAAAGCGATCAAGCTCCCCGGCGTGAAGGTCGGGCCTTGGATGCAGCCGTATCTTTTGCAGCGGGGGATCGACGACCCGGCGATGCAGCGGCAGATCATCCGCTACATGCTGGAGCAGTTCGGCGAGCTGATGTCCAAGCTCGAGAAGCGCCACCACGGCATCGTCTACGTGCGCACCCAAGGGACCTTGGAAGACACCCAGTGGGGCGACGAACTGCATCCCACCGGGGCGGGGTTCACCGAGCTCGCCGTGCTCTTCGCGACCGCGCTCACGGCGCGTTTCCCGGGGCGGCTGTGACCGGTCGTCGGGCCGGTCAGCTCTTGTAGACGATCAGCACGCCGAAGTCGTTGAGCAGCTTCTGCGTGCCCATCTCGATGTAGCTGTAGTTGATCGTGTTGATGCTCACGATGGCGTCCTCGCCGATCTTGCCGAGGGCCTCGGTCACGACCTTGTCGAAGTTGTCGTGGCCGACCTCTTTGCAGTCGATGTGCCGGATCGTCTTGATGTGGAGCTGCTTCGGCCCGCCGCCGGCGGCGACCTCCAGCGGCGGGGCGGATTTCTGGATGAGCGGTGCGGACGGACCGGACGTGACGGGCACGCTGAAGTGCTTGATCTCCTTCGCGCCGGCGGAGGCGTTGGA
>JANNAJ010000725.1:0-1833 GCA_031384285.1 Verrucomicrobiota bacterium | reverse complement strand
CGGGCGAGATCGTCCGATCCGTCGGCCGCTCCGACCGTCCGGAAGACCCGGCGGCTCAGCCGGCAAAGACCGTTGGCCTCCGTGCCGATCCAAAGGTTCCGCTCCGCATCCTCGAACAGCGCCCGCACCGCCTCCGGTCGGGCGCTCCGGCCGATCTGATAATGGTGGAAGCGGCCCTCCGGATCCAGCCGCCACAGCCCTTGGTTCCACGTGGCCAACCAAAGATCACCGGCCGAGTCCTCCAAGACCCCGGCACAAGCTCCGAACGGTTCTGGTGCCGGGACATGCTTTCTCCAACCGCGCTCTTCCCACAGGTGGAAGCCGTGGTCCGTCACCACCCACAGCCCGCCCCGGCGCGATCTCGCGACGATGCGGACGGCGGTGTCCGCCGGTTCCGCTGCCGGGAGGAGCGGGAGCAGGTCCTTCGGGTCGATGCGGTATGACGCATCACCATCCCGGCGCCACGCGGCGCCGTCGCTATCCACCACCACGTCGTCGAAGCTCCGCGGCGCGACGTCGCGCGGCGGCTCCCCGCGGGCGAAGATCCCGGAAGTCGTCTCGCGATACCAGACGGAGGAATCCAGCGCGACCAGGTGCAACCCACCGTCGGGCGATTCACCGCGCATGCCCAGCGGGCCGTCCGGCAGACCCGCGGTACCGTTCCCCCGGGTGATACGCCCCTGGTCCACCCAAAGGAGCTCGCCGCCCTTCATCACCACCGCCAGGCGTCCGCGGTGGTCGCGATGCAGCGCCTCGACCGTGTCGTCCCCCGTGATGGCCTTGGTGTTCCCGCTGTCGAACACCGTGAACCGTACGCCGTCGAACCGCACCAATCCCCGGTAGGTCGAGCACCACAGATAGCCGTCCGGCGTCTGGACGATCTTGGTGACCGAGTTCTGGGGCAGACCGTCCTCCAAGGTGAACTTCCGGACGACGTGGTCGGTGGCCAGGTCCTCCAGCGGGACGGCCTGCGCGACCGCCGTCGCGGCGACGAAGCTCAACGCGGACACCCACCGGTCCCAGGATGGCCAGCCCGCCGGTACCCATCTCCACCGCGAGCGGGCGGCGCGGGGCGCGACGTCCGCGGAGGATGCCATCGCTGGTGGACGGACCGGATTCATCTTCAGTTCAAAGGCCCGGAGTCCAAGGTCCGAAGCGAGGACCGGAGCAGCCCATCCTTCCACCGGCGGAAGTGCCGGCGGAAGTGCCGGGGATGAAACTGCGGAAGCCGCCGTCGGGAAGCCAGCAGGTTCCGACGGACGCGCGGGCCTCAGCCGGAGCCATGCCGCTGGAAGACGGCTGACTGCACGGCCACGCCTCAGAACTGCACCTCGAACAGCCGGAAGAAGAAGACCGGGTTGTTGGTGTTGTTGTAGAGATTGGACCCGGGGATCTTGTCGTCCCGGAACAGACCCGTGTCGGTCCAGGTCCTCAGGTTCGGGCTGTAGAGGATCCGGTACGAGGCGTCGGCGTTGGTCTTCCAGCTGAAATCCAGAGAATTGGTGCCCACGATCATGGTCAGCTCCTTCGTCTTGGGCTGCGGCAGCGGAGGGGCCACTTTGGCCGGATCGAAGGCCAGCGCGGACGCCCCGATCCGCAGGATGTCCACCTTCTGGAGCACGACCGTCGTCACGGGCTTGTCGCCGGCGCCGGTGAGGACGTTGCCGATGGCCAGGACCACGTCCAATCCTTCGACCGTCTCGCCCCACACGGTGTAGGCGCCGTCGAGCGCCGGGGTGTTCGTGAGCGTGAAGTAGAGCTGCGCCCCGTAGGTGTCCTGCGCCGAGGTCCGCGCGGCTCCGAGCATCCCGGCCTTGCCGTGCTTGAGGCCGG
>JANNAJ010000687.1:0-2531 GCA_031384285.1 Verrucomicrobiota bacterium | reverse complement strand
AAGCGACCGGGCGGCCCGACGAACATCGCCATCGCCAAGGCCGGCAAGTTCATCAAGGCTTTCCCGAGAGGACGCGAGGCCCGCTGGCCGCGCGTCCCCTTGGTGCCCATGTATCCGATCCGATCCTCGCTCCGCTCGGTGTCCGGCCTGTCCGCCGTCGGGTGGTTCCTGCTCTGCCTGTTCGCGGTCCGCCTCGGTGCCGTCGAGATCACAGAGGGTCCGACCGTCGAGGTGTCGCCGACCAACGCCGTGTTGCGTTGGACGACCGATGTCCCGGCCGGCACCCGCGTCCATTTCGGGCTCGCGACGACGACGCTCACCTCCCGCGCCGAAGGCCAAGTCGGTACCACGCACGTCGCCACGCTCCCCGGGCTGCGGCCGGGCACGACCTACCACTTCGCCGTCGGCACCGCCCGCTTCACCCTGGCGACGAACTCCTTCGCCACACCGGGCCTCCCGTCCGCGGTCGGAACGACCACCACCGTCACGCCACCGAAGCGGGCCGACACCGTCGCCACCGGCAAAACGGCCGCGCCCGCCGCTCCACGACCGCCGCCGACCCGGGCGACCTGGGCCAACGTCGCTTCGCTTCCCGACCACTTCGCCCGCCACGGCGCCGATTTCCACGCCAAGGACGCCGACGACTACGCCGCCCAGGCCTGGCTCTTCTTGCAGCGCGCGAAGACCGATGGATTGCCCGCCAAACGCGACGACGACGGTGTGCTGCGCGTCTTCGACCCGAAGTCCGGCGCCTTCGCCGCCTACAACCGCGACGGCAAGACAAAGACCTACTTCAAGCCCGGCCGCCGCGGCTATTTCGACGACCAACCGGGCACCCGGGTCGATCTCCGGATGCCCCGATGAGCGAGGGCACCACCCGCATCTTTCCAGCGTGCCTCCGCCGATCCCGACTCTCCCTCCTCCGATGAACCACTCCTGTCCCATCTGCGCCTATCCCGGCCTCGAAGAACCTCCGCGCAGCCCGTCCGGCGGCGGTTCGTACGAGATCTGCCCCTGCTGCGGCTTCCAGTTCGGCGTGACCGACGACGACGACGGCGTGAGCTACGACACCTGGCGCCTGCACTGGGCGGAAGAAGGCATGCAATGGTTCAGCCGCGGCGTGCCCGCACCCGCCGGTTGGGATGCCCGGGCGCAGTTCGCCAAGGTATCGTCGAAGACCTCTTCTCCGCCCGCGCCGAAGCCTGCGCCGAAGCCCGCGAAACCGGGTCCGACCGCGGTCGGACCCGGTCAGCGCCGGCCGCGTTGACCACCCGTGTCCCAGCCGTGGTGCGACCTGAAAGCAGGACGACAGGAATCGGCACCGTTGGGTCCTGTCTTCCCGCTTTCCAGAACCCGATCGGAACGCTGAAGCCCATGCCGGACATCCTCCTCGCCACGCTCAACGCCAAGTTCATCCACGCGGCGTTCGGACTGCGCTATCTGCTGGCCAACATGGGCGAGCTGAAGCCGCGCACGGAGCTGCTCGAGTTCGACATCAACCAGAAAGCGATCGACATCGCCGAGATCATCCTCGCCCGCCGGCCGCGGATCCTCGGCCTCGGCGTCTACATCTGGAACGTCGCCCTCACCACCGAACTCGTCGGCATGCTCAAGCGCGCGCGGCCGGACCTCGTCATCGTCCTCGGCGGACCCGAGGTGAGCTTCGAGTGCGACCAGCAGGAGATCATCCGCCTCGCGGACCACACCATCACCGGCGAGGCCGACCTCAAGTTCGCCGAGGTCTGCCGCGCGCTGTTGAGGGGAGTGGATAAGCAGTGTGAGTGGATAGTGGATGGACAAGAGCAACCTACTGGACACGTTCCTATCCACCATCCACTCAAAAACCTATCCACCCCCCCGCTCCCTCGAATCATCCCGGCCGAGCTGCCCGACCTCAAACAACTGGAGCTGCCCTACGACCTGTACGATGAGCGGGACGCGGCGCATCGGGTCATCTACGTCGAGGTGTCGCGCGGATGCCCCTTCACCTGCGAGTTCTGCCTCTCGTCGCTCGACATCCCGGTGCGGCAGTTCGCGCTCGACCGCTTCCTCGCCGCGATGCAGCGGCTGCTGGACCGCGGCGTGCGACAGTTCAAGTTCGTCGATCGCACCTTCAACCTCCACCTGCCCACGAGCACGGCCATCCTCCGCTTCTTCCTGGAGCGCTGGACGCCCGGTCTCTTCGTCCATTTCGAGATGGTGCCGGACCGTTTGCCGGTCGCGCTGCGCGAACTGATCGCGAAGTTCCCGCCCGGCGCGCTGC
Source organism: Verrucomicrobiota bacterium (assembly GCA_031384285.1). Lineage (GTDB taxonomy): Bacteria > Verrucomicrobiota > Verrucomicrobiia > Limisphaerales > UBA9464 > CAIVQB01. The sequence goes on along the minus strand of JANNAJ010000687.1, from coordinate 268 downwards.
AGTTCGAGGTGGGCATCCAGACGTTCGATCCCGAGGTCGAGAAGCTCATCAGCCGACGCCAGGACCACGGGCGGCTCGACGACAACTTCCGTTGGCTGCGCGCCGAGAGCGGCGTCCACGTCCACGCCGATCTCATCGCCGGCTTGCCGGGTGAGACGATGGCGAGCTTCGCCGCCGGCTTCGACCGCCTCGTCGCGCTGCGGCATTCCCGCAACCGCAGAAACTCGGCACCGGAAGCTGGCCGCTCAAAGGCTGCCCAATGGACGGC
>JANNAJ010000679.1:0-4146 GCA_031384285.1 Verrucomicrobiota bacterium | reverse complement strand
AAGCGACCTGGGCGCGCACTTCGTAGGGTTCACCAAAGATGTTCACCGGGGAACGGCCTGCGACAATCTGCGCGCCCAGGGTGTGCTCCGCGCAGTAGCCGACGAAGAGCAGCAGGTTGTTCGGGTCGCAGATGTGGTTCTTGAGGTGATGCCGGACCCGCCCCGCCTCGGCCATGCCGGACGCGCTGATGACCACGCACGGCCCCACGATGTCGTTGAGCTTCTTCGACTGCTCCACATCGCGGATGTAGGTGAGGTTCGACATGCCGAACGGGTTGCCCTGCTCCTGCAGGAACCGGTTCGTCTCGTCGTCGAAGCACTCCGGATGCAGGCGGAACACCTCGGTGGCGTTCACGCTGAGCGGGCTGTCCACGAAGATGGGGAGGCGCGGGAGGCGGCCGGCGAGCGTGAGCTGGTGCAGCTCATAGACCAGCGTCTGCGTGCGGCCCACCGAGAACGCCGGGATGATCACGCGGCCGCCGCGGGCGATCGCTGCGTTGATCAGACGGTCGAGCTCGTCGAGCGAGTTCGCGGCGCTGCCGTGGTCACGGGCCCCGTAGGTGCTCTCGATCTGGAGGAAATCCACGTCGGCCACGGGCTCCGGGTCGCGCAAGATGGGCTGGTTTGGCCGGCCCACGTCGCCGCTGAAAAGGTAGCGGAACCTCCGGCCCCCTTCGCGCACATCGAGGACCACCTGCGCCGCGCCGAGGATGTGGCCCGCGTCCACGAAGGTGACCGTCACGCCGTCCGTCACCGGCAGCGGACGCCCGTAACCGACCGCGACGAAGAGCCTCGTGGTCTTCTCCGCGTCGGCCGGCGAATAGAGCGGGAGGACGGGCGGTTCGCCGCGGCGGGCGCGTTGGCGCGAGACGAACTCGCTGTCGCTCTGCTGGATCTTCGCCGAGTCGGCCAACATGATCACCGCCAGGTCGCGCGTGGCGTGGGTGCAGTAGATGTTCCCGTCGAAGCCCTGCTTCACGAGGTTCGGCAGGTTCCCGCAGTGGTCGATGTGCGCATGGCTGAGCACGACGGCATCCAGCTCGCGCGGGTCGAAAGGGAAGGTCCGGTTCCGCTCGGTCGATTCATCGCGGCGTCCTTGATAGAGGCCGCATTCGAGCAGGAACTTCCGTCCGTTGACCTCCACGAGATACATCGATCCGGTGGTGGTGCGCGCCGCGCCGAGGAAGTGGACCTTCATGGGCGGAAGGTGCCCGCCCGGGAACCCTCGGGGCAAGCGGTGAACCGCATCGACAGGGACCGCGACGTGGCAGCGGGAGCGCGTCCTCGCGATCCGTCGGACGCGGATCCTGGCGTCACATCATGAAGGCGGAGACGCCGATCACGACCCCGACGACGGCGAGACCGATGCCCGTGTAGAAGAACCCCCGCTTCTTGGTGAGCAACGTGATCGAGCAGAAGACGACGCCGACCTGGAGGAAGATCTCCGCCTTGTTGTACCGGTCGCCGGCCTTCGCGGAATGGTGCGCGTTGGACTGCTCCTTGACCGATTCTTTGCGGAACTCTTCGGCCTCCTTGAGGATCTTCTCGTTCTCGTCCTTGTACTCCGCGTTCTTGGCGGTGAGCCGCTTCTCGGCTTCCTTCATCGCCGCTGTCTGCGCCGGCGTGGCGCTGCCCAGCGCCTCGATCCTCATCTGCTCGATGAAGAGGTCGTTCATGCCCTGCCGGTTCCTCTTGGATTGGTACCAGGCGAACCCGTTCGATGCCTTGACCTCCAGGCTGGCGGCCTTCACCTCGGAGACGATCTTCTCGTTGTCCTCGTCCTTCCCCAGGCTCGAAACGACCGCGAGCAGGATGGCGACGATGGCGATGGTCAGGCCGATCCGCTTCTCGGCGTCGTCCTTGAGGTCTTCCGGGATCTCGATCTCAGACATGGTGCGCGTGGGATAGAGACCGGCACCATCGCTGACAAGCCGCCAAGTCGACGCCCCGGCCACCGCCGTCATCCCGACCGATGGAACGCAGGAAGCGGCATCCCGGAGACCCGTCCCCTGGCCGACGGACCGACGGCGGACCCGGGGCTCCGCGGCGCGCCGAGATCCGGGCTACTTCGAGCCGAGCGCGCTCGCCATCGTGAAGATCGGCAGCAGGAGGCCCAACGCCAAGAAGCCGATGGCCGCGGCCACCAGGCACAAGATCGCCGGCTCGATGAGCCGCACCGCCTGGTCGACCTGGCGGTTCGTCCGGCGCTCCACGGTGTCGGCGATCTGGACGAGGACCTTGTCGAGGTTGTTGGATTCCTCGGCGACGGCGATCATCGCGAGGATCTGCTCCGGGATGAAATCGCTCTTGCCGAGCGGTTCGGACAACCGCTTGCCGTCGCGCACCGCTTCCGCGGACTCGGCCACGAGGTCCGCGAGGATGCTGGAGCCCGTGGCGTCCTTGCTGATCTTCAGCGCGTGGAGCAGCGGCACTCCGTTGGCCAGCATGGTGCCGAGGATGCGGCAGAAGCGCGTGATCGCGAGCAACCGGAGCGCGGAGCCGACGACCGGGATCTTGAGCTGCCAGCGCTCCAGCTTCCGGCGGACGACGTCGTTCCGCAGGTTGAACCAGAGGAATCCGGCGACGGCACCGATCGCGAGGATGACCAGGTACCAGTAGCTGCGCACGACGTGGCTGGCCATGAACATCACCTCGGACGGGAGCGGCTTCTTCACGTTCGCCAGCAACGGTTCGAATTTCGGCACGAAGAACATCAGCGCCGCCAGCATCACCACCGTGCCGAGCCCGGCCAACAGCGCCGGATAGATCAGCGCGCCCATGACCTTGCTCCGCAGCTCCTCGAACCGCTCGATGAACCCCGACAAGCTGCGCAGCACCTCCTCCATGAACGCCGCCCGCTCACCGGCTTGGATCATCGCCGTGTGCAACGGCGGGAAGACCTCCGGGAACTGGCGCAGGGTCTCGGTCAGCGACTTGCCGTCCGCGACCGCCGCGCGGATCTCCTTGAGCAGCTCGCGGAGCCCCGGCGCCGGTGTCGAGCGGATCAACGAATCGAGCGTCCGCAGCAACGGCACACCGGATCCCAGCAGGTCGGCCATCTGCCCGTAGAGCGTGCCGAGATCGGAGGAGCGCACCCGGCGTTTCTTCGGGGCGCCCTTCGCCGCGCCGCCCTTCCCGCGGACGGACACGGGGAACAACCGCTTCTCCTCGATCAACCGCATCGCGACGGCCTCGCTCTCGGCCTCGACGGCGCCCGAGACCTTCCCGCCGGCCTCGGTCATCGCTATGTAGGTGAAATGGGGCATGGATCCGTGGGCAGTGGGCGGTGGAAAGCTTCGTCGATGGGCGATCCCGTCGGTCCGTGTTTTGATCTCTGGCTTACTGGATTACTAGCTCACCCGCCCGCTCACTACAGCGCCGTGCATTGGACGACCTCGTCCGGAGTGGTGAGACCTTGGCGGACCTTGATCCATCCGTCCTCGCGCAACAGGCGCAGACCCGAGGGCCGCGCGGCCGCCACGATCTTCGGCGACGGCGCGCGGTCGATGATCAGTTCCGCGATCACGTCGGTCATCACCATCAGCTCGTAGAGACCGGAGCGACCGCGGAAGCCCGTGTTGCGGCAGTGCGGACATCCCTTGCCCCGCGCCAGCTTGGCGCCGGGCTCCAGGATGAGGTCGCGCGGCAGCGTCGCCGGGTCGGGCTCGTACTCTTCCTTGCACTTCGAGCAGATCCGACGGACGAGCCGCTGCGCCATCGCGCCGATCATCGTGCTGCTCACGAGGAACGGTTCGACGCCCATCTCGATCAAGCGCATCGCGGCCGATGCCGAGTCGTTCGTGTGCAGCGTCGAGAGCACGAGATGGCCCGTCATCGCCGCCTGCGTCGCCGCGCGGGCGGTCTCGAGGTCGCGGATCTCGCCGATCATCACCACGTCCGGGTCGTGGCGGAGGATGGCGCGGAGACCTTTCTCGAAGGTCATGCCCACCTGGTGGTTCACCGGGATCTGGTTCACGCCATGGAGATGATATTCCACGGGGTCCTCGACGGTGAGCACCTTGATGGTGGAGCCGACGATCGCGTTGAGCGCGGCGTAGAGCGTGGTGGTCTTGCCCGAACCGGTCGGACCGGTGACGAGGAAGATGCCGTGCGGCCTGTCGATCAGGCCTTTGAACATGGCGTACG
>JANNAJ010000161.1:0-3098 GCA_031384285.1 Verrucomicrobiota bacterium | reverse complement strand
TCGGGGTCGGCACCCGGGGCTTCGCGCCGATGCCGGCCCGCGACGCCTTCGGCCGCAAGGTGTACGTGCGCCAGGCGGTAGACATCGACGAGGACACCCTCAAGAAGATCGCCGAGAAGACCGGCGGCAAATACTACCGCGCCGACAGCACGGAGACGCTACGGCGCGTCTACGCCGAGATCGACAAGCTGGAGAAATCCGAGCAGGAGCAGAAGCGGCACGCCTACTACGAAGAGCTGATGAGCTGGTTCGTCGTGACCGCCTTGGCGTTGCTGGCGCTGGAGCTCCTCTTGGGACAGACGGTGTGGAGGAAACTTCCGTGAACGCCGAGCCCGGAACGACGGTCATCAAGGTCGTCCAGCCATGCGCCTCCCCTTCTCCGCCCCCTGCTCCCTGCGTTGCGACCCGGTGTCCCGCATCTGATCCGCGATGAACTTCGCCTCGCCCTATTTCCTCTGGCTCGCCGCCCTGCTCGGTCCGCTGACCGCCGCGTTCCTGTGGTGGACGTGGCAGAAGAAGCAGCGCGCCGTCGCGTTGTTCGTCCGCGCACGGTTGCTCGCGCAGTTGACCGTCGGCGTCTCGCCATGGCGCCAGGTCGTGAAGCGCGTCCTGCTGGCGGCCGGGGTGGTCGCCATCCTCATCGGCCTGGCACGACCGCGCTGGGGCCACACCGAGGAGGAGACCACGGCCTCGGGGCTGGATATCGTCGTGTGCTTCGATGTCTCGCGCTCGATGCTGGCGGACGACGTCGCGCCCAACCGCCTCGCCAAGGCCAAGCTCGCCGCGTTCGACCTGCTCGCCTTCAGCAAGACCGACCGCCTCGGCCTTGTCGCCTTCGCCGGCAGCGCCTTCCTCCAGGTCCCGCTCGCGCTCGACGACGAGGCCTTCCGCCAGAGCGTCCGCGCGCTCGACACCGAGACCATCCCGGACCAGGGGACCGCGCTCGGCGACGCCATCCGCGAGGCCGCCGCGGCGTTCACGAAGGACAGCGCCGGGGCCAAGGCCATCGTCATCATCACCGACGGCGAGGACCAGGAGGACGGTGCGGTCGAGGCCGCGCGGCAGGCGGCCAAGGACGGCGCGCGCATCTTCACCCTCGGCGTCGGGACCTCGAACGGTGCCGTGCTCAAGACCCGGGACCCGTACGGCAACCCGGTGTTCATCAAGGACGAGGGCGGCAACGCAGTGAAGTCGCGCCTCAACGAGGAGATGCTGCGGCAGATCGCCGAAGCGGGCGGCGGGTTCCATCTCCCGCTACAGAACCGCAAGACGATCGAGACCCTCTACCAGCGGGGGCTTGCGCCGATGCCGAAGACCGACCTCAAGTCCGGCAAGATCCGCCAGTGGACCGAGCGCTTCCAGTGGCCGCTCGGCATCGCGGCCCTGCTGCTCATCGCCGAGGTCTTGATGCCCGAGCAATCACCCCGCCCTCGCGAACCGCGGAGAGCGATGGCCCCGACGGGAAGGACGGTGGAAGCCTGATGAACATGACGCCCCCCAGCGACCGGCGGCTGGACGCCATCGCGACACCCGGCAGCCACAGAGCCGGATCCGCTCGCCGTGCGTTCACCATCGCCACCCTGACGACCGCGCTCTGCGCATCCACCGCCGGCGCGCGTGCGGCCTCGGCGGATTCGGCGTTGGACGCCTATGAGAAGCGGGATTTCGCCCGCGCCCGCGCCGAGTTCGAGAAACTCGCGAAGGAACGGCCGGACGATCCGCGCTACCGGTTCAACGCCGGTGATGCCGCGTACCGGTTGCGCGACCTCACCAACGCCGCGGCCCACTTCGAATCGGTGCTCGCCTCGCCCGACCTCAAGCTCCAGCAAGGGGCGTACTACAACCTCGGCAACTCGCGCTACCTGATCGGCGAGCAGGCCAAGGACCCGCAGGCGAAACTGCAGGCTTGGCAGCAATCGCTCACGAACTTCAGCTCCGCTCTCGGCCTCGACCCGAAGGACACCAACGCCGCGTCGAACCTTGCCTACATGCGCCAACGGGTGGAGGAGCTGATGAAGCAGATGCCGCCGCCCCAGCAGCAGCAACCGAAGGGCGACAAGGACAAGGACAAGAAGGACGATCCGGGCAAGGACCAACAGCCCCAAGATCAGCAGTACGGCGACAAACAACAAGACGCGCAGGACAAACAGAAGGACCCCCAGTCGAGCAAGGACGACCCGGGCAAGGACCAGGACGAAGACCAGGCCGGAAAGAAGGGCGAGCCGGAGGACAAGAAGTCCGAGCAGGCCAAGTCGGATCCCAAGAAGGACGGCAAACCGGAGCAAGGGCAGAAGGAGAAGCAACAGGCGCAGAAGCAGGCCGGAAAGGAAACCGGGAAAGAAGGCGAAGACGGCGAGGCCCAGGAAGCCTCCGAAGAAGCCGCCAAGCCCGGTGAGATGAGCCCGGCCCAGGCCGCGCGGTTGCTCGACAACCAGAAGGCCGAAGAGAAAGCGCTCGTGTTCCAGTCGGGCAACGGCAAGGAATCCCGCGAGCGACAACGCAGACGCAAGACATGGTGATCCCCGCACGACAACGAAGGACGGTCGGACCCCGAGGTCCGCGACGGATTTGGCGCGCCACCTCGTGCGCCAGGGGCCTCGGCGGCGCCCTGCACCTAGCCGCGATGCTGGTGCTGGCCCTCGTCTCCTGCGGCCTACGGCTGGTCGCAGCGCCTTCGTTCACGGCGCGCATCGAGCCCGAGAGCGTCGCCGCAGGCGAGAGCGCGACGCTCCAGCTGGTCTTTGTCGACTGCGGCCGCATCGGCGCCCCGCAGATGCCGCCGATCGCCAACGCCACGATCCAGTTCAGCGGCACCAGCCAGCAGTACAGCATCGTCAACGGCACCGGTTCCTCGTCGATGGTCCACCAGTACACAGTGCAGCCCAACGCCGCCGGCACCGTCGAGATCCCGGCGCTCGCGGTCGAGGTGGACGGCAAGAAGCTCGTCAGCAACCCGGTCACCTTGCGCGTCGGCAAAGGGCTCGACCTCTCGGAGATCGGCTTCGTCAAGGTCGTGACGCCGAAGCCCGACTGCTATCTGGGAGAGACGTTCCCGGTGGACGTGAAGTTCTATTTCCGCCAGTCGCCGCAAGACGTCG
>JANNAJ010000646.1:0-1648 GCA_031384285.1 Verrucomicrobiota bacterium | reverse complement strand
CAACGCGACGACCGATCCGCCGGGCACGACGACGCTGAAGTCGCGGATCACCGGCTTGCCCGCATCGTACTCGAAGCCGACCTGCTCGAAGCGCAGCTCCTCGACCGTGCGCGGCGAATCGACGGCGTCGGGGCGGTCCGGTTTGTCGCGTTCCATCGCGAGCACCTCGAAGACACGCTCCATCGCGGCCAGCGAGCGCTGCAACTCGGAGAAGGAGTTCACGATCTGCCACACCGGGTTCAGCAACAGGAACGTGTACCATTGGAACGCCATGATGTCGCCGATGCTGGCGCCGCCGGTGACGTTCAGGTAGCCGCCGTACCAGACGATGACGACGTTGACGGCGCCGAGCAGGAGCCCCCACGAGGTCCAGATGACCAGCTCACGGCGGTAGGCGAAGAGGTCCTTGCGCAGCATCAGATGCCGCGCGGCCATGAACTCCAGCAGCTCGCGCGTCTCGCGACCGAAGGCGCGGACCACGCGGATCCCGGAGAACGTCTCGCCCACCCGGCCGTCGACGAGCTCGGCGTCCTTGCGCACCGACCGGTAGATCGGCCGGATCCGCCGCGCCGAGATGAAGCTGATGAGCATCACGCCCGGGATGATGGCCAGCGCGGTGAGCGCCAACCGCCAGTTCAACTGGAGCAGGATGACGAAGGCGATGACCAGCCGCACGACCGAGACAGCGGGCGAGACGATGGCGAGCTGCATCAGCCCGGTGGTCGTGTCCACGTCGCCGGTGATCCGTGACAAGATACCGCCGGTCTTCATGTCCCAGACCTTCGGCAACGGGAGGCGCAGGAGGCGGTCGAACAACGCCCGCCGCAGCGCGAGCATCAACCGGACGTTCAACAGGCGCTGCCGGTAGTCCTTCAACACCCCGACGAGGTTGGAGGCCACGACCACGGCGACGAACAGCGCGCCGGCCCAGTGGAGCTTCGCGAGGCGGGACGCACGGTCGAGCGACGTGTCGAGGAGCACGCGGTCGACGATGAACCGCATGAAGAGCGGCTCCATCATCTGGAGCCCGGCGGCGATCACCGCGAACACGAACATCACGGCGATGCCGGCGCGGTGCGGCTTGAGCCAGCGGACGTATTCGCGGAGATGCTCGCGGCGCCTGCCCTTGAGCAGGCCTCCTTTGCTGGAGGACTCCGCGCCATCCTTGGAGATTCCGGCGGGTTTGCCGGCGACGTCCTGTTCTGCCTCGGCGTCGAGCTTCCCGAGCTGGTAGCTCTGGACGAATCCTTTGTAGCGGTCGCGCGAGGAGCGGGGGTTACTCATCCGTTCGCTGCATTGCTCCGGGATCCCGGAGATGCGTCAACGCCGGCGAAGGCCGTCCAATCGTTCGGGGCGCACCGAAGGCGGCCTAGGCGCGGCCTCAAAGGTCCACCCATTGCCGCGTCTCGGCGGACCGGACGGCGGCATCCATCACCGCCTGGGCCCGCGCGCCGTCGTGGAAGGTCACGGAGCAGGACCGTTGCTCGCGGATCGCGTTCACGAACTCGATGGCCTGGTCGTAGCGGAAGGTGACCAAGGGATCGCCGACGCCGGGATCGCGCGGTGAACCGGGCCAGACATGGAACTCGCGCGGAATGGGCAGGGCCTTGAGGCCGGGGCCGCCGGCCTTGCCGAACTGGAGTTCGTT
>JANNAJ010000627.1:0-6469 GCA_031384285.1 Verrucomicrobiota bacterium | reverse complement strand
GGCGCTCCGGTTCCTTCGCTTCCACCGCGATCGTGACCAGCGGCATCTACGCGCTCGTCCATTTCTTCCAGAAGCCGCCGTCGCCGTCCGTCGTTGGCCCGCTCAGCGGATTCGTCGTGCTCGGACAGATGCTGCACGGCTTCACCATGCTGAGGGACATGGTGCCGGGCCTGATGACCTTGGCGATCGCCGGAGGCCTGCTCGCCTGGGCCCGTGAGCGGACCGGGGCGCTGTGGTTCTCCATCGGGATGCATGCGGGATGGATCTTCTGGCTGAAGTCGTTCGGCTTCCTCACCCAGGCCGCGCCGGACGGTCCGTCGAGGATCTGGGGGACGGACAAGCTCTACGACGGATGGGCGGCCACCGTGGTGCTGGCGGCCGTCGCCCTGCTGCTCGCGGCGCGATGGCCGCGGCCGACCGCCACGACCGGATGAAGCTTCCCGCGTCGCGACCGTCCATGGAGCCGCTGCTCGGGTTCCTTTATCCCGAGTGCTGCCAGATCTGCGGCGAGGCGCGCGCCACGGCCGCGGATGGCTACGTCTGCGCCGGCTGCTGGCGGGACGTCCGGTTCATCCGGCCGCCTTACTGCGCGCGGTGCGGGCTGCCGTTCCTCGGGGCGGTCACGGACAAGGCGGTGTGCGCGAACTGCCACGACCGCGAGCTCCATTTCGGGTCCGCGCGCGCCGCCGTCGTCGCGGAGGGCGTCGCGCTCGACGTCATCCATCGCTTCAAATACTCGCGGGCGCTGTGGTTCGAGCCGTTCCTCGCCGACCTGCTCATCCGCGAGGCGAAGCCCGCGCTGGCCGGCGCCGGTTGGGACCTCGTGGTGCCCGTGCCGCTGCATCCGGTGAAGGAGCGCGAGCGCGAGTTCAACCAGGCCGCGCGGATCGGACGGCGGCTCGCCGATGCGCTCGGGATCCCGATGCGGACCGACCTGGTCGCGCGGACCGAGCCGACGCGCACGCAGACCCGTCTGGACCGGGATGAACGCGCGGCCAACGTGCTCCGTGCATTCGCCCCGGCCTCCGAGGCGGACCTCGGCGGGGCGTCGGTGGTCGTGGTCGACGACGTGCTCACGACCGGCGCGACGGCCGATGCCGTCGCGAGGGTGCTGCGCAAGATGGGCGCCGACCGGGTGTGCGTGTGGAGCGTGGCCCGCGCAGTGCTGACCGCACCCGAGTGACAGGCGCGCTGCCCGGAGGGCGGACTTTCCAGTCCGCAGCGTTTGCGGTAGCCATTCGCCGTCATGGGCCCCAAGGACGATCCATCTTCCACCCCGCGCGCCGCCCGCCGCGCCCATGTACGCGCCGTCACCGCAAGCCTTGCCGCGTTCCACACCCCGCTCTCGGCCGAAGCCGCCGCGCTCGGTTTCCGAGGCTGGCATTCGCGCGGACATCTGCCGCACTTCGATATGCCGGGCACGGTGCAGGCCGTGACCTTTCGCCTCGCCGACTCCCTGCCCGCGCACGTCGTCGCCCGGCTCGCGGCGATGGAGGAATCTCCGGTGAAGCGGAAGCGGCGGGAAGACTGGCTCGACCGTGGTCGCGGCGCCTGTTGGCTCCGCAGGCCGGAGATCGCGCGGCTCGTGGAGGACGCGCTGCTCCATTTCGACGGCGAACGCTACCGCCTCAGCGCCTGGTGCGTGATGCCGAACCACGTCCATGTGCTGTTCGAGGTCGGCACGACCCCGCTGGGCGAGATCATGAAAAGCTGGAAAGGCTACAGCGCTCGCGAAGCGAACAGGTTCTTGGGCCGGCAGGGCGCGTTTTGGGAAGAGGAATACTGGGACCGTTACATGCGCGACGAGCGCCACTTCCGCGAGACCGTGCGCTACTTGGAGAACAATCCGGTGAAGGCCCGTCTCACCAAGACGCCGGACCCGCGCGAGTGGCCGTGGAGCAGCGCCCGGCGGCGCGATGCGTTCGGGCGGTTGCCTTCGGAGCGAGGGGCAGCGGCAGGAGATCAAGAAGCTGCGGACAAGAATGTCCGCGCTCCCAGGACCGACCGGGAGGGCGGACATTCCTGTCCGCCGGACCCGTTTAAGGATTGCTTGGATGAGGCCGCGAGAAGAATCGACGCCGACATGGGATCCAGAACCAACCTAGCCTTTCCCGGAGCCCGCGACGCTATCGCGGAGGGTCCGGCGCGCTGATCTACTGTCGTTCTGGCAAATCGCACCACGAGAGCCAAATGACGCGGTTGCGGACTGGAAAGTCCGCACTCCTAGCAGTCGGCTCAATAGTCCTGCTTCTTGTTCATCGCCGACGAATTGAACTGGCCCTTCTGCCCGGGTGTGTTCACGCGCGGCGGCGCGTCGATCGGCGGGCCCTGGAACTGCGGAGGTCCTTCGGCCATCTGCGGTTCCTTGCCACCGGGCTTCTGGCCGGCCTTCTGCGCCTGCTCGGAGAGCTTCTGGCGCACGCCGTCGAGCTGCTTGCCGACCTGCTCGGCCTTCTTGGCGGTCTCTTCCGACGGCTTCAATCCCTGCAATTCATCGAGCGCCTGCTCGGCCCCTTCGAGACGCGCGGCCTTGGCTTCGTCGGATTCCTTGCCCCCGGGCTCCTTCATCAGCTTGTCGGCGAGCTTGGACAGCGCCTCCTCGAGCTTCTGCTGCGTCTTCTCCGCCTTCTTGGGAAGACCTTTGTCGGACGGCTTGAGCTCGCCCGCCTGCTGGTAGAGGTCGAGCGATTGGCTGAGCTCCTGGGTCTTCTGTTCGAGGCCGGCGTTCTCGCTCTGCTGCGCGAGCTCGTCGGCGCGCTCCTCCATCACGTTCGCGAGCCGGCGGTTGACCTCCGCTAGCGTCTCCTTGGCCGGCTGGTGGTCGGGCACCTTGTCGAGGGCTTTCTCGACCTGCTCCTTGGCCATGCGGAGGATGGCGAGGCGCTCGTTCGGCCAGGGCATGCGCTCCTCCTGCGCCATGAGCTGTCGGGCGTGACGTTCGAACGCATCGGCCATCTTGCGCTTCCCGTCCTCCAACGCTTTGGCGATGGGCTGGTCCTCGGGCTTGAGCTGATGCGCGTCCTCCAGCATCGAGACGCCCTCCTCGATCTGCTTGAAATCGGGCCGGGGGATCGGCGCCTCCTGGGGGCGCGGCGAGACCAGCTGCATCGTCTGCGTCTTGCGGGTGCCTTCCTTGGCGAGGGCCTGGGCCAGCGCGTCGCGGGACCTGGCCTCGCCCTGCTTGGCATCGGAGTCCTCGGGCGCGACCTCGTTGGCGTCGGTGTATTTGTCGAACGCGTTGTGCAGCTTCTCGAGCTGGGCCGCCGGCGGCTGGTTGGTCTGGAGGCCCGCGTCGAGGTTCTTCTTCCCGTCGTCGAGCAGCAACGCGAGCAGCTGCTTGCGGACGAACACCAGATTGGTCCGGGTCGCCGCGTCACTGCCCTCCTTCAGCGCCTCGGTGTAGAGGTGGACGGACTCCTTCCATCGCGAGATCGTCTCGTCGAGGTTGGCCGTCTTGGAAGCCAGCCCGACCCGGAACTCGGTGTTGCCCTTCTGGAACTTCGCCTTGCGGCCGAGCCTCGGGTCGCCGAGCGATTCGGCTCGGTCGAACGACAGCAACGCCTCGTCGAAACGGCCCGCGGCGTAGGCGGCCACCCCGTGGTCGTAGAGCAGCCGGGCGTTGTCGGGATCCTTCTCGAGCACGGCCGCCAACTGGTCCGCGGCCCGCGCGGCGAGCCCGTTGGTCATCAGCGGCTGCAACGCCATCACGTCGAACCTGGCCGCCGAGATCTCGGCGAAAAAGACGCGGCAGGACGCCATCACGACGACGATGAGCATCGCCCGCGACCAACGGCGGTCACGGCGGATATGGGGAACGGTCGGGTCCATCATGCGTCCTTCTTGGTCCAGCGGTCCGCGCCGCCGATCGACGGCAAGCGGCGGGCGACAGCGAACCGGTCCGCCGCCAGCAGCACCTTGCCCAACAAACAGGCCAGCGCCAGCGCCAAGGGGACCTGGAAGAGCTCGCCGTAGTTCTTCATGTCCTCGCGCGCGGCGGTCTCGGCCAACGGCGCGAGCACCTCGGCGCGGAACTTCTCCAGCCCCTCGCCCTGGTCGCCCAACCGGAAATAACGTCCGCCCGTCGCGGCCGCGAGGCGCTGGAGGTTGCCCTCGTTCAACCGCGACGTGACCTCTTGGCCGAAGCTGTTCTTGGCGACGCCCCCATAATAACGGTTCACCGGCACCCGCGCGCCGGCCGCGGTACCGACGCCGATGGTGGAGACCTGGAGCTTGAGTTGGCGGTTGAGGCGGCGCGCGGTGTCGACCGGGTTGCCGACGAGGTCCTCGCCGTCGGAGACGACGAGCACGATGCGCTGCGGGACCTGGTTGCTGGCGAAGTAGCGTCCGGCCCGCTCGAGCGCCGCGGCCAGCGAGCTGCCGGCGTCCTCGATCGCGTTCGGGTCGAGATAACGCAACGTGGTGCGGAGCGCGGTGGTGTCGAAGGTCAGAGGCGCGTTGAGATAGGCGGCGCCGCTGAAGGTGATCAGGCCGATGCGGTCGGCCTTGGTGTCGGCAAGGAACTTGTCGAGCCCGTTGGTGGCCGCGGCCCAGCGTGTCGGCCGCACGTCGGCCGCGAGCATCGAGCGCGAGGCGTCCAGCGCGATGAGGTACGGGACGCCCTGGAGCTCGTCGGCCTCGTTGTGGCGGAAGACGAGCGGCCGGGCGAGCGTCAGCAGCAGGAACGCGAAGGCCGCCAACGTGAGCAGGAGGTCCCAGCGTCGGCGCGGCACGGAGGCGTTGGGTCGCGACCAGGCCCGGCCCGGTCCGCCGGCGAACGCCGCGAGCGCCGCGGACCGGCGACGGGCGGCGACGACGAGCGCCGACCACAACACACCGACGAGCACCGGCGTGAGCCAGAGCAGAGTTGGATGGGCAAACCTCATGGAGCACGGAACGGAGGACAGGGAGGAATGAAAAATGGAGGATACACAATGGAGGATGAAGAACGCGCGCAGCCCGCGGTGCATCGGCCGCCGGACACTGGACACCGGACACTGGACACTTCGGTCACGGCACCCTCCTTCGCACGAGTTGCGACCACACGAGGCCCGCGATCCAGAACGCCGACGCGCCGCCGGTGAACCACGGGAACAACTCCCGCCACGACACGAAGCGCTTCTGGATCAGCTCGCGCTTCTCCAGCTGGTCGATGAGCTGGTAGATGCCTTGCAACGCGCGGGCGTCGTTGGCCTGGAAGAACTGGCCGCCGGTCATGCGCGCGACCTTGTTGAGCGGATGGTTCGCCGCCGCGGTCGGCGTCACCATGTCGGGCCCGATGAGGATGGTGTACACCTTGATGCGCTCGCGCACCGCCAACGGCGCGGTCTCCATCGGCGGCGGGCCGGCGGAGTTCTCACCGTCGGTGATGAGGATGATGACCTTGCTGCGCTCGCTGCTCTTCTTGAGGAAGGTCGTGCTCGCCTGGATCGCCCAGCCGATGCCCGTGCCGGTCGCGAGCTCCGCCTCCCGCATCGCATTCATGGCCCACTCGTGGTCGAGCGTCAGCGGGCTCACCAGCCAAGGCGTCCGCGCGAAGCACACGATACCGATGCGGTCGTCGGCGCGGCCCTTGATGAAGTCGGTCGTGACATGGACCAGCGCCTCCTTGCGGCTCACGCGACGCCCGGTCAGGCGGAAATCCGTCTCCGCCATCGAGCGCGAGTAATCGAGCGCCAGCATGATGTCGATGCCCTTGCTCGGGTCCGGCAGGTCTCCGCGCGGTACGCGGGGCCGGGCCATCGCCACGACCAGCAACGCGAGCGGCAACAGGATCCCGCACCAGCGCAGCGCGCCGCGATGACGACGCGGCCGGGACCCGAGACCGGAGATGCCGCGCAACGTCGGCACCGGCACGGACGGCAGTGGGCCGCGCTGACCGAGCCACCACGCGAGCAGCGGCAGGATCAGCAGTCCGACCAGGGCCCATGGGTGGAGGAATTCCAGGCCGCCGAGGAACGCGATGAGCAGGTTCACTTGACGCCTCCTTCCTTGGCTGCGCCTTGGCGGATGAACGTCTCGGCGGAATCGAGCAGGTTGTCCGACTCGGGACGCGAGGCGCTCCGTCGGGCGAACTTCACGCCGTCGCAGAAGCCCAGATACGTCCCGAGCATCTCGCGCTGGACCTCGGACAACACGGTGTTCTCCCGGGACGATCCCAAGAACTCGCGGGTAGTCTGGAAGCGGACCGCGAACTGGAAGCGCCACTCCAGATAATCGCGGAGGATGTCCGAGCAGGCGATAGCCAGGTCGTAGTCCAAGAGGTCGGCGCGACGGGCCCGGAGCTCCGCGAGCCGCCGCAGGAACTCCGGATGCAGGTCGGGCCTCGTCGGCGCGGGATCCATCAACACGACCTTGCGGGAGAGCAGACGTCGCAGCATCCAAGCCGCGACCGCCAGGACGACGAGCACCAGCACGAACGCCGCGATGCTCCACGGCGACTGCCACCACGGGGGCAGCGGCACGAGCGTCA
>JANNAJ010000613.1:0-1725 GCA_031384285.1 Verrucomicrobiota bacterium | reverse complement strand
GTGGCTCGCGGGCAGGATCGCCAGCGCGATGAGAGGGAGCAGGTCATGGGATGTTTGAAGCGGGGTGGAAACTAGGAGGGGTCAGTGGTCGCGCCAAGCCGGCAATCGGGTCGGCGGCCCTTTTGCCGCCCCCGAAAATCGTCACCTGCCGCCACACCTTGAACCGGCCGGCAACCCATGTGGGCCCCGGGTCATCGTCACGGTCTCCATGTGTCCGCAGGGTGCTTCCGCAACCCCGCCCCAACGGGGACATCCTCATGGAGTTCCGACACGCTGCATTCACGGTTTGTCCTCCGCTCGGGCCCTGCCTAGTCTCGCGCCCATGTTCGATTCCCTGAGCGGCAAGTTCCAGAACGTGTTCCGCAACCTGCGCGGCCTCGGCAAGATCTCCGAGTCCAACGTCAGCGACGCGCTCCGCGACGTGCGCCTCGCGCTGCTCGATGCCGACGTCAATTTCAAGGTCGCCAAGGAGTTCATCGACCGCGTCCGGGAACAGGCCATCGGACAGCAGGTCATCCAGTCGGTCCATCCGGGCCAGCAGATGGTCAAGATCATCCACGACGAGCTCGTGGGTCTGCTCGGCTCGGAGAACGCCGCGCTCCAGCTCACCGGGAAGCCGGCCTGCATCCTGATGTGCGGCCTCCACGGCTCGGGCAAGACCACCAGTTCCGGCAAGCTGGCGCGTCTGCTCCAGAAGCAGGGCAAGAAGGTCCTGCTGGTTGCCGCCGACGTCTACCGGCCCGCCGCCATGGACCAGCTCGCCACGCTCGGCGCGAAGCTGGAGGTCCCCGTCTTCGTGCAGAAGGGCGAGACCGACGTGCTCAAGATCGCGCGCGAGGCGCTCGCCTTCGCCGCCGCGAACGACCGCGACACCGTCATCTTCGACACCGCCGGCCGCCTGCAGATCGACGAGCCGCTGGTCCAGGAGCTCGTCCGTTTGCGCGATCTCGTCCGGCCGCAGGAGATCCTGTTGGTGATCGATTCCGCGACCGGCCAGGAGGCCGTGAACGTCGCCACCCACTTCGACAAGGCGCTCGGCGTGACCGGCGCGGTCCTCACCAAGCTCGACGGCGATGCCCGCGGTGGTGCGGCGCTCTCGTTCCGCAGCGTGGTCGGCAAGCCGATCAAGTTCATGGGCGTGGGCGAGAAGCTCGAGGACCTCGAGCCGTTCCATCCGGAGCGCATGGCGCAGCGCATCCTCGGCATGGGCGACGTGGTGAGCCTCGTCGAGAAGGCGGCCGAGACCATCGACCAGGCGAAGGCGATGGAGCTCGAGGAGAAGATGCGCCGCGGCCTCTTCACGATGGACGATTTCCTCACCCAACTCCGCGAGATGAAGAAGATGGGACCGATGGAGAACCTCATCGGCATGCTCCCCGGCGGCGCCGAGATGGTGAAGGGCGTGGACATCTCGAAGAGCGAGAAAGAATTCCGCCGCATGGAGGGCATCCTCTGCGCGATGACGCCGAAGGAGCGCGCCACCCCGCAGATCCTCAACGCCAAGCGCCGCATCCGCATCGCCAAGGGCAGCGGCGTGAACGTGGCCGAGGTGAACAACGTCTTGCGCCGCTTCGACGAGATGCAGGGCATGATGAAGAAGCTCGGCAAGATGCAGAAGATGCTCGGCAAGTTCGGCGGCAAGATGCCCGGCATGCCCCCGATGGGTTTCGGCCGCTGAACGAAGGCCTTACCGCAACGTCCGCAGATCCTCCGTCCATCCTCCTG
>JANNAJ010000587.1:0-1620 GCA_031384285.1 Verrucomicrobiota bacterium | reverse complement strand
GGTCCGCCCGCCGGCCGGCAGCAACGCCCCGGACCCGAGCCGGGCCGACGACCATCTGGTGATCCGCGGCAACGTCCTCTTCAACGGCCCGCCCGACATGCTGCTGGGGACCGAGAGCGACGGCGACGGGTGCCAGGACGGGGACTGCAACGGGGCGAAGCTCCGCGCCGACAACGTGGTGAACGGACCGGAGCCGCGGTTGGTCGATCCAGAGAACGGCGATTTCCGGCCGGTGCCGGGAGGCTGGGTCTCTACGTTGACCGCACCGGAGGCGCAGGACTTCTCGTGGGACGACGCACCGGTCCGGCCGGCGATTCCGCCGGGCGCGACCGACAACACGGTGCTCCGCGACTACTCAGGTGCGCTGCGTCCGCGTCCGTCGCCGCCTGGCGCCTTGCTGCCGTGAATCAGGCGGGCGGTCCGCCGAAATGCGCCTTGTGCGCGGCGTAGCCGGCTTCGTCGCGGGACATCGCCTCGATGGTCGCGACCAGCGGCTCGGCCACGGCGAGCCCGGAGAACACGGCCTTGTCGCCGATGGCGCTCTCGATGACGAACGTCGGCCGCTGCGAGACCTGGAGCGCGTGGAACTCCGCCGTCGCCGCCCGCGCCCGCGCCTCCACCTCCGGGGACCGGGCCCGGGCCAGCAGCGTGGCGACGTCGAGGCCGGTGGCTTGCGCCGCGATCTCGGCGGAGACCTCCCAGCGGCCGACCTTTCGGCCTTCGCGCAGCGCGGCGTGGGTGATGGCGAGACGCGCCCGGTCGTCCTCCACGCCGAAGTCCTTTGCGGCCTCGGCGACGAGGTTCGGGGCGAGATATTCGGCGAGGCCTGGTTCGAACCATCCGGCGTTGAGCATGTACGGCGACCGCACCATGAGCCCGCTGCGGCGGTAGAACCATTCGATCTGCTCCAAGGAGGTCGGCAGCCCGGAGGCATCCATGAGCGCCGGCTTCCATTGGAACTCGGCGCGGCCGGCGTAGCGTTCGCGGAGCCCGGCCCACATCGGGTCGGCCCAATGGCACCAGGACGAGACGACTTCGAGGTAGTAGGTGATCTTCATATCGCGGTGATCTTCAGGAGGTGTGCTTGCGTCGTCCCGATGATGCACATCGGCGTCGGCGTTGGATAGGCCCGGTCCGGGTGTGATCGGAACTTTAGAACAGATGAATCTGGAAAGCAGGAAAACAGGAACGGAACCGGCAAAGCTCCGGTTTTCTTGCTTTCCAGACTCTCTCTCCGGCCCGTGTTTTCATCAGAGCAAGGGCGACTCTGCTGGGTCGTTGTCTGGCACCCTTCCAGGGTGCTTGTCTTCTCGCCTGTCACCGGGGGTGTCGCTGTCGCTCAACCCCCGGCTAATGGCTGGCAAGCCTCCGGCTTGCTAAGTCGACGCCACCTCCCTGCAAGAAACGGAGTTGCGCCCGGGCAGTCCTGCCGGCGCTAGAGAAGCAGGCGCGCGATCTCGTCGTAGCCGGAGACCACGGCGTGGGCGTCGGCCAGCTTCTTGGCCGGGAGCGAGTTGGTGATGCCGATGACGCGCATCCCGGCCGCCCGGGCCGCGGCGACGCCGGCGGCGGCATCCTCGATCACCACGCATCCTTCCGGCGCGACCGCGAGCCGTTCCG
>JANNAJ010000543.1:0-8530 GCA_031384285.1 Verrucomicrobiota bacterium | reverse complement strand
TCCCGTCAATTTGGAGTAGAGCAGCGAGATCCCGCTCCAAGACGGCGCCACCAGCACGTCGAGGTCGCTGAACAAGGCTTCCATGTCGGAAAAGAGCCGCGCGCGGACGCGGTTGGCGTCCAGGTAATCGACCGCCGTGATGAAGCGCGCGCTGCGGAAGGAGTTCGGCCAGTTCCAATCGCCCTGCTGCACCAGTTGGTCATCGAGCCCGCTCCGGGTCAGCTCGTCGAACGCGGCAGCCGCCTCCGCGGCGAGCAGCATGTGGAGCGGTTGCTTCGGATGCTTCGGCAGTTCGACCGGCCGGAGCTCGGCGCCGATCCGGCGCAACACGTCGAGCGCGGCGAGGTCCTCGGCCTTGTGGTCGTGCTCCTTCTCGAAGTCGCGCTTCAGATAGCCGACGCGCAGTTTCGCCAGCGGTCTCCGTATCGGATAGCTGAACGGCGCGTCGATCGCGGAGAGGTCCTGTCCATCGGGACCGCGGATGGCGCCGAGCACAAGAGCGCAATCCTCGGCGCTGCGGGCGAGCGGCCCGAGCTTGTCGAGCGACCAGCAGAGCGTCATCGCGCCGGTCCGGCTCACCCGGCCGAAGGTCGGCCGCAGCCCGGTCACGCCGCAGACCGTCGCCGGCGACACGATCGACCCGAGCGTCTCGGATCCGATGGCGAACGGCACGAGCCCGGCCGCGACGGCTGCCGCGGATCCGGCGGAGGAACCGCTCGACCCGTTGGTGGGGCTCCAAGGGTTGCGTGTCATCCCGCCGAACCACACATCGCCCATCGCGAGCTCGCCCAAGCTCAGCTTCGCGACGAGCACGGCGCCCGCTTCGTCGAGTTTCCGGATGACCGTCGCGTCGGCGTCGGGCACCTGGTTGGTGAACGGCGGGGCGCCCCAGGTGGTCCGGATCCCGCGCGTGTCGAGGAGGTCCTTCGCGCCGTACGGGATCCCGTGGAGCGGACCGCGCAGATGACCGGCCCTGATCTCGGCATCGGCCTTCTTCGCGGCGGCGAGCGCGCGTTCCTCCGTGAGCGTGACGACGCAACGGAGCGGCGGCCCGTGGCGCTTGAGCCGGTCGAGGCAGAGCCGCGTGAGCTCCTCCGAGGTGACCTGGCGCGAACGGATCAACGCCGATAGCTCGGCGACCGAGAATAACGCGAGGTCGTCGGGATCCGCCGGGCGCTTGACGCCGCGCGGAGGTGTCCAGCGGAGCGCCTTCTGGGCCCCGGGCATGACGAAGCCGGGCGGACGCGGATCGAAGACGAGCGCCGGCGGAAGGTGGTTCGGCAATGGAACAGCGCGTAGCTCGGCCAACGCCCTGAGCCGCTCCTGCAAGGCGGGCAACATCTGGATCCGTTCGGCCTCGCTGAACTCCACGCCTGCGACCTTCGCGGCGGCGGCGGCCTCGGCGGCCGTGATCGGCTCGGGCCCGACGGCCCACGCGGCATCGACCGACGCGACCGCGCCGACGACCAATGCGAACGCGAGCTGACTCAGGATGGATCTCTTCACAGGCCGAGCGTGGCCTCGACGTGACCGGACACAACCGGGAAACCGGGACCGGCCCTGCGGTGCCGGTGGACATATCGGGGCGGGCAGGCATAGTTCGAGCCTAGTCCCTATGAACCAAAAAAAGATGTCCCACACCCGGAAGCTAGGCGTCGCGCTGGTTTCCTCTGTCCTTCTCACGGTCGTCTCGGCCTCCGCCCAGGACGTCATCGTCGATCAGTTCGCCGACGAGAGCGAAGTCGAGGGAAAATGGACCCGTTGGTGGGGAGGCGCCGAGCAGACCTATGAGTTCGATGCGACCGTGGATGCCGACAAGAAGGCCGGTTCCGGATCGCTCAAGGCGACCATCGGGTTCGACATCGCAGCGCACGGCGGGGACAACCAGTTCTCGCTGCAGCACTATCTCGACACCGCGGTCGACGGCACGAAGTTCACCCAGCTCGTCTTCGACATCCGGTTCGACCCGACCTCGCCGACACGTCCCCAATCGGGCGACTTCGGATATCTGGAGTACGGGCTCATACCCGGGGACTACTCCCAGCTCTATCTCGGGAACGTCACCGTGTCGGCGACGGCCGCAGGTTGGATCCACGTCTCCGCGCCGATCGATCCCGCGGCGCCCAAGCTCGACAAGGTCATCGGCGTCACGTTCAAGCTCTGGGCAGGGGACGGCAATCCGGCCGGTGACAACCGCCTGACCGGCAACACGGTGTTCTGGGTCGACAACATCCGCCTCGTGGCCGACACGAGCACCCAACCGTTGCCGCCTCCGACCTTGTCGGTCCGGAAACCGGTCCCGGGGCTCCAGCTCTTCGCCAGCAAGCCCGGCGCGCAATACCAGCGGCAGAACATCCGGACGGCGGACCCGAGCTATGGTTGGGTGGGCAACTCGGCACCGGTGACCTACTCGTTCACCATCGCCGATTATCCTGACGGATCGGGGAAAGGGTTCCAGACGCAGCTTTTCTTGGTCCCGGGGACCGCGATCCCCGCGTTCGAGACCTCGCCCGACTACAACGAACCCGACGTCATCTTCGTCGACCTCCAGAACAACGCCGACGGCAGCGCCTACGCCAGTTTCCGCCACAAGACCGACCAACCGAACGGCAACGCGATGATCTACGGCGCCGGCACCCTCGGCGGCATCGGGAACCCGACTGCGCTCGGGACCTGGAGCCTCACGATGAAGGACACCTCCGCCACGCTGACCGCGCCTTCCGGATCCAGCACGAACTTCACCTTGCCGGCCGGGACGGTGTCGCGGTTCGCCGGCCCGCTCTACGCCTACTTCGGCGTCCAACCGAACAGCACCGCCAACATCGGACGCTCGGCGACCTTCAGCCGGATCCATATCACCGGCGTCGGCACGCCGATCGACGACCGTTTCACCTCCGGCCCGCTCGACCCGGTGACTTGGCAGGTGGTCGCCGAGGACGCCCCGGGGATCCTACCGGTCCCCGCTGACACCGCCTACGCGTTGACCTGGACCCTCCCGGACGCGGGATACAACTTGGAATCCGGTCTTGGGCTCGCGCCCGGTCTGTTCATCGACGTGACGGCGCGATCGGGTCCCATCCAGATCGGGACGCGCAAAGTGGCCTTGGTGTCGGGCGCGAACCTTCCCGCCGCCAACGGAGGCTTCTTCCGGCTACGACAGCCCTGAGGCGCAACCGGCCCGACGGAACGAGGACAGGCCGCCGCGGCCTGTCCTTTTTCTTTCCGATGCCGGCGCGTTTACGTTCGACAACCTGCATCGCGCTCCGTGTCATCGCGCCATGGTCCGCCGTCGGATGATGTGGCTCGCGCTCTTCGTCGCGCTCGATATCGCTGCGTTCTTCTACTGGCGCTGGCGGCACGAGCACCGGTTCGACGCGCCGATCCGGGCCGCGGCGGCGCGCTACGGGCTCCCGCCGGCTCTGGTCAAAGCCGTCGTGTGGCGCGAGAGCAACTTCGATCCCGACGCCGTCGGCAAGGCCGGTGAGATCGGCCTCATGCAGCTCATGGACGAAGCCGCGCACGAATGGGCCGGCGCGATGAAGCTCCAGCAGTTCGGCCACGAGCATGTCTTCGACCCGGGCACCAACACGCTGGCCGGAAGCTTCTATCTCGCGAAACTGCTGCGCCGCTACACCGGCACCGACGACCCCCTGCCCTACGCGCTCGCCGACTACAATGCCGGCCGCGGGAACGTGCTCCGCTGGATGACCGGCCCGGCCAAGACCAACAGCTCTGCCTTCCTCGCGCAGATGACCTACCCGTCGACGCGCGCCTACATCGCCGCGGTCACGGAGCGCTATGCGCGGTTCCGCGGCGAGTTCCGCTGAACCGGCCCGGGGCGGAGGCGCGACCTTCGGATTTACAGGACCGTCGCGGTCCTCCATCGTGCGCCGACAATTTACGCAGACCACCCCCGCCGGACCCAAGAAACAGCCTCTCGCAGGTGACGATCCCATGAGCAAAGTCCGAGTCCTCGTCGGCACCAAGAAAGGTGCGTTCATCCTCACCTCCGACGGCAAGCGCGACCGTTGGGAGGTCACCGCCCCGCTCTTCCCCGGCTGGGAGATGTACCACCTCAAAGGATCGCCCGTGGATCCGGACCGCTTGTACGCCTCGCAGTGCAGCGGCTGGTTCGGACAGATGATCCAGCGGTCCGACGACGGCGGGAAGACCTGGGAAGCGGTCGGCAACGAGTTCCGCTACGAAGGCACGCCCGGCACCCACATGTGGTACGACGGCACGCAGCACCCGTGGGAGTTCAAGCGCGTGTGGCATCTCGAACCTTCGCTCAGCGACCGCGACACCGTGTACGCCGGCGTGGAGGACGCCGCGATTTTCAAGTCGGTGGACGCCGGGAAGTCCTGGCAGGAGCTCCCCGGCCTGCGTTCCGCCAAGGGCCACCTCTGGCAACCGGGCGCGGGCGGCATGGGATTGCACACGATCCTGCTGGACCCGACCAACCCCGACCGGATCTACATCGCCATCTCGGCCGCGGGCGCCTTCCGCACCGACGACGGGGGCAAGACCTGGATACCGATCAACAAAGGCCTGAAATCGCAGTACGAGCTGCCGGATCCCGACGCCGAGGTGGGACATTGCGTCCACCACATCGCCATGCATCCGTCGCGCCCGGAGGTGCTGTTCATGCAGAAGCACTGGGACGTAATGCGCAGCGACGACGCCGGCGGTTCTTGGCGCGAGGTCAGCGGCGACCTCCCCACCGACTTCGGCTTCCCGATCGAGGTCCACGCGCACGAGCCGGAGACGATCTACGTCGTCCCGATCAAGAGCGACTCGGAGCACTTCCCGCCGGACGGGAAGCTGCGGGTCTACCGCAGCCGCACCGGCGGCGGGGCCTGGGAAGCGCTGACGAAGGGCCTGCCCCAGAGCGATTGCTATGTGAACGTGCTGCGCGACGCGATGGCGGTCGACCACCTCGACCCGTGCGGGATCTATTTCGGCACCACCGGCGGACAGGTCTACGCCTCGGCGGACGGCGGTGATTCGTGGGACGCCATCGTGCGCGACCTCCCGGCCGTGCTGTCGGTCGAGGTGCAGACGCTGCCATGATCCGGGTCGTGCTCCCCTACCACCTGCGCACCTTGGCGAAGGTCGGGGAGGAGATCGCGCTGGAGGTCGACGGTCCGGCGACCATCGGCTCGGTGCTCGACACGCTGGAACTACGATATCCGGTGCTGCGCGGCGCGGTCCGCGACCACGGCACGCTGCGCCGGCGGCCGTTCATCCGCTTCTTCGCCTGCAAGGAAGACCTGTCCCTTGATCCGCCCGGGACGGCGCTCCCCGCCGCGGTCGTGCGCGGCGACGAACCGTTCCTCGTCGTCGGCGCGATGGCGGGCGGCTGAGGCCACCGGTGCGCGGCCTCAGTACTGCCGCGTGGATTCGTTCTCGTGCAACGGCGTCTCGAACTCGTCGCTGCGCAGCTCGACCTTGAACCGCGCGTCGTCCGCGACCGCCGCCTTCACCACCAGACGCCACGACGCCGTGCCCTTCGGCTCGATCACCGGCAACGGACCCAGCGTGACCACCTGGTCCTGGAGGTGCGCGGGCGTCGTGCCGGTCGCCGACACGAACTCTTGGCTGGCCGGCAAGAAGCAGACCATGCGGACGTTGTTCAACGCGCCGAACCCTTGGTTGAGCACGCGGATGTCGTAGACCACTTCCTTGCCGACCTCGATCGGGTCCTCCAGGTCCACGACCTCCAGCAGCACCGCCGGCACGCCGATGAACTGCGTCGCGCAACGCGTCGCCACCGCCGGAGCGCAGCTGCCTTTGGCGGATGCCTCGAACGCGAGCGATCCTAGTTTCTCAAGTGTGAACGTCGCGCAGAGCTCCCGGGAAGCCTGCGGCGCGAGCCCTTCGATCTCCCAGGTCACGCGGCCGTCCGCGACCACGCCGCCTCCCGTCGTCGCGCCCGGCACCGCCCCTTCCGGGATGGGCAGCGTCACGACCGTCCGCGGCTCCGCGGCGGTGCCGGTGTTCCGGACCGTGAGACAGACCTTCGCCGGCCGGCCTGCGACGGCGCGCGCGGGCACGACGCATTCGATCGCGATCACCGGCGCGCTGATCTCGGTGGAGGCTGAATCTTCCACGGTGCCGCCTTCGGCGGTGGTGGCTTTGGCCGAGACGATGCCGCGGCCGACCTCTGCGGCCGTCACCGGCAGCACCGCCTCACGCGCTTCGCCGGACCTGAGCGTGCCGACCTCCCATCGGACGGACGTCCGGCCGTCCGAGGCCTTCCAGCCCGCCGGCAGCGTATCGGTGACCACGACCCGCGTCGCCTCGGCCGGTCCGGAATTGCGGACGACGAGCTTCACGTCGAAAGGCCCGCACAAGCCCGCGGTGGCGGGAGCGGAGACATCGAGCTTCAAGGCCGGCGCGAAGGGCCCGAGGTCCTCCACGAAGAAATTGCTGCAGGCCTTCGGCGTGACGCAGCGGTACTTGCGTCCTTTCGAGACGAAGGTGAAGGCGTAGGCCGGAGCCGGCTCCTTGCCCGCCCAGAGGACGTCGCGGAGCGTCACCGGCTTGTAGTTGTCGCGCGACGACATGAAGGGCATCCGCGTGCCCACCGCGATCGGGGCCTCGCTGATGACGGCGGTCTCGGCCGCGCGATGGAGGTCGGCCAGGTCGCCCTTCCAGCCCCACTGCTCGAGGATCGAGGCGATGTCCGGCTTCAGGCGGGGATCACGGAAGCGCGCGCGCAGATCTTCCGATGTCTTCAGCGGGTTGGCGAAACGATGGGCGGGATTGCCGAGGAAGGTGGCCCGATGCTGCTGCGCTTGCGCCGGCATCGCGGAAAAGACGATCAGACCAGCCACGACCGCCAGCAAGATCCGCAGCTTGGACTTCATGCGAATCACGTTCCGAGAAGCCAACGCGCGAGACCAGCCAATAGTGCGGCGCGACGCGGGAAGGATATCGCCATCGAGAGACCCGGGGTGCCGTCGGCTGGAAAGGTCGCATGCGCCTGCGAGGCGGCCGGCGGCTCGACAAACAAAAAGACCGCGCTCCTCGCGGAGCGCGGTCCTCGGGGATCTTTCCGACGGCTTCAGCCGACCAGCGCCGCGTTCGGCGCGGGGAGGAGCAGGAGGCCGTTCTCGGGACGCGGCGCCCGGGGGGCTTTCGGCGCCTTCTCGGGGCGAGGAGCGGGCTCGGGCTTGGGCAACGGCTTCTTGGCCGTCTCCAGCAGACCGTTGGCGAACTCGATCACGTGGCCTTGGTGGACCAGCCAGTGAAGGTCCGTGAGCAGGGCCTGCTGCTCGGGCGTCGCCTTCGGAGCGGCGGGGGCCGGGACCGATGCGGGAGCCGCGGCGGTATCGACCGGGGCGGCGGAACCTTCAGCCGCGACCGGCGCCTCGGGGGCAGCGGCAGCAGGAGCAGGAGCAGGAGCGGTCTCGGAGATGGCCGGCGTCGGCGCGAGCGCGGCGAGCAGCTTCTTGCGCGACGGGTTCTGGGTCGCGTTGATGAAGTCGATGATGCTCTTCACGCCGTTCGACACGAAGCTGGTCTCCATGTCGAGATAGTGCGGGCGGGCGATCGACACGTGCACGATCGCTTTGTCGCGTTTGAAGAACTGCAGGCCCGCGCCGGCGAAGGCGGCGCTGAGCGCCGTCATCGTGCGGATCGGGAACTTGCGCTCGCGCTCCAAGGTGACGCGCAGCACGCGCAGCAGCGGCTCGGGCAGACGGGGACCGGCCTGCTCGCGCTTGAACTGCCAAGAGTTAACCGACTTCACGAGGTTCGCGAGGTGGGTGGCCTTGAAGTGGGTCTCGACCTCGGCGAGCGAGCCGAGCTTGAGCGGCTCAGGCACGTTGAGCGCGGTGTACTCGAGGCGGGAGCTCTGGCCCTCGATCCACTGCTTCACCACGGCCTCGTCCTTCACCATGCGGACCTTCGATTTGAAGATCTCGAACGGCAGGCGGGGAGCGCGCTGGGCGTGGATCTCGCGGAGACGGTCCTGGTAGCCGTGATAGTTCGGCGGACCGAGGATGATCTCATCGAACTGCGCCACGAGCGTCCAGACGCCCTTGGGCGGGTCGCACGGCTGCTTCTCGGTGAGATAGAACGTCTCGAAATGCGCGTTGAGCACATGCCGGGCGGCCTCGGCCTCGCTGAGCCAGACGCTGTCGTCGAGCGAGCAGACGAACAGGGGCTGGAGCACCTGGCCGTCCTGGCCTTTCATCACGCGGAAGGTGACCTCGTAGCGTTCGGGCTTCTGGATGACCAGGCCGGCCACCTCGAGCAGCGGATACGCGCGGCCGCTCATCTTGATCTGGCGGCCGAGCGACTGCACGCCGGCGGGCTCGGGCCGGAGCTCGAGGTCGACCGGGATGAGCGGTTCGGGCTGGAACTCGCGACGGTCGTCGCGGCGCGGGCCGCGCTGGTCGCCGCCGGCACCGGGTTCCCACTTGAGCCCGGGACCACCGGGGCCACCGGGACGAGGGCCTTGGCCACCGTCACGACGCGGGCCGCCAAAGCCGCCGGGACGAGGACCCCCGGGACCACCAGGGCC
>JANNAJ010000527.1:0-4498 GCA_031384285.1 Verrucomicrobiota bacterium | reverse complement strand
GCGGCGCGTCGCCGTCGATGATGGGCAGGAACATCAGGTACGGCGCCGCGCCGATGAAGACGCCGCCGTGGCCGTACTCGATGCCGGAGACGAGGTTGAGCCCTTCGAGCACCACGGTGTGCTTGTCGAACTTGTGGTCGCCGTCGGTGTCCTCGAACACGACCAGGCGGTCCTTGCCGCCGAGGATGTCCTTCATCTTCGCCTCGTCGGTGCCGTCCTTCGGCGGCGTGCCGACGCGTTTCGGATAGGTGTGGCCCTCGACGACCCAGAGACGGCCGCGGTCGTCGTCGCAGAAGGCGATCGGCTGCTTCACATCGGGCTCGCCGGCGAAGAGATGCATCTTGAAGCCCGCGGGCAGCGTGGCCTTGGCGACGGCCTGCTCGGCCGACAGTCCGCCGAAGAGCACCGAGTCGGCCGGCGGCGGGACGTTCTTCTGCGCGTCGGCGAGGGTGTACTCGTCGGGGAACGTCGGCCGCGCCGCGTGGAACTGGAAGTCGTCGAAGTTCACGTGGCCCCAGTGGCCGGAACGGTCGTCGACGAGGCGGATGAAGATCTCTTTGCCGACGCGGTCCCGGAGATCCGCCGCGACCGGCCGGAGGGTCTCGCTCTCCACACCGCTCATCTTGAGGAACACGCTGCCCGTCGCCACGTCCACCAGCTCGACCCGCGTCTCCGGCCAGGCGCCGGCCGCGAAACGGAAGCTCGCCCACGGCCGGGTCACCTTGAACGGAGCGGACGTGAGCGTGCCTTTCGGATCGTCGCCCACCTTCTCGTAGCCGCCGATCCAATGTTCTCCGATGTGGTGCGAGCTCATGTCGGCACGACGCGCCTTGGGCAGGTCGCCTTTCACCGGTTGTCCGTCGAACGCGGTCCCCGTCGCGGTCCAATCGCGGAGGTCGCCGGTCTCGAAACCGAGGTTCAGCGGATGCCCGTCTTTGCCGAGCGGCACCTCGGCGGAGAGGCACGAGGCGGCGCACACGGCGATGGCGAACGGGATGGCGGAGAAGAGACGGTGCTTCATGGCGACCAAAGGATGAAGCGCGCCGGGCCGACGAGATTCAAACGGAATTGCCTTCGCGGCACGGGACGCGCGGCGGCGCGATTCCGGTTGGCGAGAACGCGGCCGCGAGGATGATCGCGCCCGTCGCCATGGCCCGTCGCTCGCTCCTCCCGCTCCTCCTCCCGCTCCTCCTCCTGCTTGCCGGCATCGGCGCGGGATGCGCTCCCGGCCACTTCATCGCGCGCCAGCTGATCCGGGCGCCGAACTCGTTCCCCGACGTCTACACACCGGCCGCGAAGGTGGTGCTCAGCTACACCAACCATCCGGTGCAGTCCCTGCCCGAACTTTTCGTCCCGCTCGGGGATCCGCCCGTGCCGATCCACTGCCGCTTCGTCGAGCCCGGGGACTACGGTTTCCGCGCGACGGACCGCTGGGAGAACGATGATGGACGCCCGGTGCTGAAGTTCGGCATGGAAGCGGTGGTGCCGGCGAAGCAGCTCCGCTCCGCCCCTCCGCGCGGCACCGTCGTCATCCTGCACGGCTACGGGCTCAACAAGACCGTGATGGCGCCGGGGGGTTTCTTCCTCGCCGAGCAGGGCTATCGCTGCGTGCTGGTGGACCTGCGCGGGCACGGCCGTTCGGGCGGACGCCAGATCCATTTCGGCCCGCTCGAATCGCGGGACATGACGGAGCTTCTGACCGGGCTCGCCCGCCTCGGACACATCTCCGGCCCGGTCGGCGTTCTGGGCGATTCCTATGGCGCGGCGATCGCTCTGCGCTGGGCCGCGGACGATCCGCGCGTCAGGACGGTGGTCGCCATGGCGCCGTACGCGCGGCTCTCGACCGCGATGGAAGGCATCCGCAAGACCTACGCGAGATGGGTGCCGGCCACGTGGGTGCAGGCCGCGGCGCAGGACCTGCCGGGCCTGCTCGCGGAACGCGGCGACGCGTTGGACACCACCAGCATCGCCGGTCGGATCCGCGTGCCGGTGCTGTTCGTGGCGGGCGGACGCGACGTGGTCGCGCCGGTCGGCGACGTCCGCGAGCTGCAACGGTCCGTCGTCGCCGACAGCAAGGTGGTCGTGCTCGACGAAGCGATCCACGAATCTTTGCCGTACGATTTCCAGCGCCTCGGACCGGTCGTGCGCGGGTGGTTCGAGGAGCGGTTGCGCTGAGGGCGGATCAGAGCACGCGGACGCGATAGAACCGCGTCCCTTCTGCCGGCAACGGAAGTTCCACGTCCTCAGTATCGGCAGCGAGCGTCCGGACATCGACCAGCTCCCAATCCGAAGGCGCCAAGCCCGGACGCTGCTCGGTCGCGATCTTCTGTCCGGATTTCCCGGTCACACGCAGCACGAGCCCGCCGGGCAGGGCCCGGAGAACGACCTGCGGACCGGTCACGTCCCCGCCGTTCCCGGCGACATCGCTCAGGTCCGGGATGCCATCGTGGTCGGCGTCGTTGCCGTCGCGGATATCGAAGTGCCAGAGGTCGTACTCGTCGGCGAACGGCGTCGCGGGGGCCCCGTCGGCGAAATAGACCAGACCGAAGTAGTTCGTGAAGAGCCCGCCGCGGAGCGCCGTGAAACCTCCTCCCAACGGATCATCGGTGCCGAGCACGTCGAAACGGAGCCCGCCCGGCCCGGTCCACGCGGCACCGCCATAACCGAGCTCGTCCCGGTCGATGACGCCGAGCTTGAGCGGGCCGCTGAACGCGCCGTCCGCGCCCTGGCGTCTCAGCGCGACGGTCGCGTCCACGTTGGTGCCGGAGCTCGTGTAGGCGAGCGTCCCGCGATAGTCGAAGATCTCGAACGTGTGGCCGAAGGTCTGGTCGAACGCGAGGTCGGGGATCTTCACGCGCAGCTTGCACAAGCCGGTCGTCGAACCGGCGGCCTTGCTCCAGATCGCGGCGACCGTCCCGCTGACGACCTCCATGCCGTCGTCGTGGACGATCTCACCGGTGGTCGCGACCGGTGCCGTCGCCTGCGACACCTCCAGCAGGTCCGAGATGCCGTTGAAGTTGGCGTCCGCGACATCCGGGACATCGATCGCCAGCGCGGCCTCGAAGACGTTCGGCTGGTCCGGGAAAACCGGATCGGGCGGAAGCAGCAAGCGGAGGCCGCTGACGTGGGTGCGCTGGGTCGGTGAATCGTCCAAGGCGACATGCAGCTCGTCGTTGAGGGTGCCGTCGTCGGTGGTGGTGAACGAGAGCCGATGGTCGAAGCCGAGCTGCCGCACGGTCGCGGGCAGCACCCGGAGCGAGCTGCAGACGAAGGTCATCGTCGTGTCCTTGGCGGCTCCCGCGACCGGACCCAGAAGGAGGAGCAGCACGAGCAGCTTCGACGGGGATCTCATGGATCGAACCTGTCCGGCCCCGGTGGCGGCCGCAAGCGCCGGATCGGTCGGTGGCCGTGGCGCTCAGGCCGCGCGCCACGCCATGCAGACGAGGTCGTCCGTCGCGCCGTCGAGCTCGCGGACACCGCGCTTCACGCCCTCCTCCACGAAGCCGGTTTTCCGGTAGAGCGAGAGCGCCGCGTGGTTGGATGCGTAGGCTTCCAGCTCGACGCGGCGGAACCCGGCCTCCGGCGCCGCGGCCAACGCCGCCGTGACGAGGGCCCTGCCGAGCCCGCGCCCACGGTCGGTCGCGACGACGCCCATGCCGAGACGGCCGTTGTGGTTGAAGCCCGGTTGGTGGACAAGCGGGACGATGTCGCACCAACCCACGACACGGCCGGCATCCAGCGCGACGAACTGCGGATGCTTCTTGGCGATGTTCTCCCGCACGAACTCGCGCGTCGCCTCGAGCGGGAAGCCTTCGACCCCAGCCAGCCAGCGGCGTTCGCGGGCGACCGCGTCCACCGCGGCGGCGAACGCCTCGACATGCCCCAAGGCGATCGGGACCACGCGGATGCCGTCCGGCAACGCTCCGGGCGTGCCGGCCGGGATGGACTCGGCCCCGGGCACGCGGCCACCGAAGAGCGCCAGTTCAAACTGCCGGAAGAAGCAATCCACCTCGGCGAAGCCGATCGCGCGCAGCCACGAGCATTGCTCCTCGACCGGCGCGAGGACGTTCGCCGCCTTGTCCTCGCGGAAATAGTAGGCGCGGGCGACCTCGTCGCGGCTGCGTGGGTCACCGGTCCGCAATGCATGCGCGGCAAGGTGGTCGACGAAATTCTCGTCGTTCGCGCGCGCTGCCCAAGCGGACCCGGACGCGACGTGCTCCAAGTTGAGGAACACGCCGCCCGGCACGAGCAACCCGAAGCATTCGCGGTAGATCCGTCGCTTGCGGTCGTCCGGTTGGTGGTGGACCGAGAAACCGGAGACGACGGCGTCGAACGGTCCATCCGCCGCGACCTGGGCGGTCCAGGCCGGATCCGAGTAATCGGCGGCGACGATCCGCACCGCGTCGCATCGCGCAGCAAAGCGCGTCCGGGCCGCGGCGAGCATCGGCTCGGAGAAATCGACCAGCGTCGCGCGGGCCTCCGGGAACCGCCCGAGGAG
>JANNAJ010000513.1:0-5340 GCA_031384285.1 Verrucomicrobiota bacterium | reverse complement strand
CCACCATCGCACCGGGCTACGGCACGGTCGTCATCGAGACCAAGGCCGGCGACACCTTCCAGGGAACGCTCAAAGGCTCGACCGGCACCGAGGTTCAGCTCATGGGCGGCGACGGCAAGGCGGTGACCATCGCCAAGGCCGATATCCGCCGACAGGACGGCACCGCGATCTCGCTCATGCCGGAAGGTCTGCAGACCGGTCTCTCGCTCCAGGAGTTCACCGACCTCGTCGAGTACCTCACCACGTTGCGCCAACCGGAGAACACGCTGGTGAGCGACCGGGGGCTGCCCGCCCGCATCCCGCTGGTGGCGAGACCGCTCGATGCACGGCCCTTCTTCAGCGAACCGTTCACCCTGCCGCCCGGGGAGGTGAAGACCGGTCTCACCGCGATGTTGCAGGTGCCGGGCTTCCCCGATGTCTTCCTCGTTCTCCACCAGAAGGGGATGATCTGGCGGGTGAAGAAGACCGCGGCGGGCGACGAGCGGTCGGTGTTCTCCGACCTCACCGGCGAGGTCTTCAGCGAACGCGGGCCGAACGGCCTGCTCGGCATGGCCTTCCATCCCAAGTTCCGCAAGAACCGGAAGTATTATCTCCAGCACCAGGTCTTCGAGGACGGCAAGGTCGTGACCGTGGTCGAGGAGAAGGAGTTCTCGGCGGACTTCGCGCGCGATTCCGGCAGACCCGCCCGCCGGGTCATCCAGACCGTGAGCGTGGCCGAGGACCACAGCGGCGGCTGGATCGAGTTCGGACCGGACGGATATCTCTACTTCGCGATGGGCGACACCGGACCGCACAACGATCCCAACGGACACGCGCAGGACCTCGGCCTGCTGCTCGGGAAGATGATGCGGATCGACGTGGACCGTCCCTCCGGCGGCATCGGCTATTCGGTGCCGTCCGACAACCCGTTCCTCGGCCGTGCCGGCGCGCGGCCGGAGATCTGGGCCTACGGGTTCCGCAACCCTTGGCGCTTCAGCTTCGACCGGCTCACCGGCGACCTGTGGGTCGCGGACGTCGGGCAGGACCGCGTGGAAGAGATCGCCATCGTCCATCGGGGCGAGAACCACGGCTGGAACGTCTACGAGGCCTTCGAACCGTTCTCCAACCAGTACCGCGTCGCCGGCCGCACCTTCACGCCGCCGGTCTTCGCCTATCGCCGCAAGTACGGGAACTCGGTCACCGGCGGCTACGTCTACCGCGCTGACAAGCATTCGTCGTTCTACGGCGTCTACATCTGCGGCGACTACACGTCGAAGATGGTGTTCGGCGTCGTGCAGGAACACGGAGTGCTCAAGACCGTCCGCCGGATCGGCACCGTCCCGCAGGCGCTCGTCTCCTTCGGCATGGACGAAGCCGGCGAACTCTACGCCGTCGGTTTCGAAGGCATGGTCTACAAGCTCGACCTGTCCGCGGCGCGGTTCGACACGCTGGCGACGGAGTAGCTCCGCGCCCGTTTTTCGCGTCGCCAGGCCCGGGGTCCAGGTCCAAGTTCGCTCCATGACATCCCTGCGCGCCTCGCTCGCATCGGTCCTGATCGCGCTGCTCTCGCTCGGCACCGCCCGGGCCGCGGCACCGCTGAAGGCCCTGATCCTGGACGGCCAGAACAACCACGACTGGAAGTCCTCCACCCCGCACCTGAAGCAGGTGATCGAGGCGACGGGTCTGTTCGCCGTCGACGTCGCCACCGCGCCCGGCAAAGGCGGCGACATGGGCGCGTTCCGGCCGAAGTTCGCCGACTACCAGGTGGTCGTCTCGAACTACAACGGGGAACGCTGGACGAAGGAGACCGAAGAGGCCTTGGTCAAGTTCGTGCGCGACGGCGGCGGGTTCGTGCCGGTCCACGCGGCGAACAACGCATTCCCGGATTGGAAAGGCTACAACGAGATGATCGGTGTCGGCGGCTGGGGCGGACGCAACGAGAAGTCCGGTCCTTGGCTGCACTGGGAAGGCAAACTCGTCCGTGATCTGTCGCCCGGACCCGGCGGGAGCCACGGCAAACAGCACCCGTTCCTGATGGAGACCCGCGCGCCCGAACATCCGGTGATGAAGGGCTTGCCGACCCGATGGATGCACGCGAAGGACGAGCTCTACGACCGGCTGCGCGGCCCGGCCGAGGACGTCACGGTGCTCGCGACGGCGTATTCCGACCCGGCGACCAACGGCACCGGGAAGAACGAGGCGCTGCTGTTCGCCATCCAGTTCGGACGCGGCCGGGTCTTCCACACCGCCCTCGGCCACAACAACGGTCCCGACCTCACCTCCCAGAAGTGCGCCGGCTTCATCACCACTTTGCAGCGCGGCGTCGAATGGGCCGCCACCGGCACGGTGACGCAGAAGATCCCCGCGGATTTCCCGCGCGAGGACGCGGTGCGATCGCGGCCGTAGGACGTGACCGGCCCGGGGCTCCACCCGGCGGCTCGACGACGGAGCCATCCCTCGTCGTGGTGACCCTTGTCGATCCCGGTGTCCGGAAAGGCCCGTTCTCCACGGCAAGCGATGTTTGACACCACGCTGGATCCGGGAAGCCTACGCGGACCGTCGGTCCGCGTCGGTGATGCACCCATGAACCCCGTCCTCTTCCCTGCCCGTCCATCCCGCGCCGCGCGGGCCGTCACATCGCTCCTCGGGGCGGCGGCCGCCGCCGGCGTCCTTCTCGCGCAGTCGCTCTCGCCCGCGATCGACCCGGCCTGCGGCCTGCCCAAGCTCACCCTGCGCGGCACCGCCGTCGGCGAGACCTATCAGGTGCTGGGCACCGATGACCTCAACACCCCGGGTGCTTGGGAGAAACTGATGCAGCTGGTCCCCGGCACGGCCGGACACCAGTGGTTCGAGACCGCGGCGCTGCCGCAGGGACGTCGCTTCTACCGCGTCGAGCGGGTGACCGCACCGCCGGCCCTCCCGCTCGACGACTTCGCGCTCAACGACCATCGCGGCGTGCAGCATCAGCTCTTCCGCGAAGGCGACGCGAAGGCCGTCGTCCTCGTCTTCACCGACAACGAGCATCTCACCGGAGCGTGGTCGGCGCTGAAGCCGCTCCAGGAGAAGTTCGGGCCGCAAGGCGTGCTGTTCTGGCTCGTCAACCCGAAAGATCCCCGCGCCTCGCTCGCCGCCGCTGCCGCCGCCGCCGGGGTCGATGTCCCGGTGCTGCATGACGTGGCCCAGCTGGTCGCGCGCACCTACCAGGCCGGCACCGCGCTGGAGACCGTCGCGGTCGACAACCTATCGCTCGAGGTCTTCTACAAAGGTCCGGTGACCGACCACTGCGAGACGCCGGCCGGGACCGTCGAGCAGCCGTATCTCGCCCAAGCGCTGGAGCAGTTCACCGCCCAGAAGACCGTCGTCGTCCAGACGGTGAAGGCCCGCGGCAAGCCGCTCGGCATCGAGGCGCTCCCGGAGCCGTCCTTCGCGCGCGACATCGCGCCGCTGGTCCGGGCGAAGTGCGTGACCTGCCATCGGCCGGGAGACATCGGGTCGTGGTCGATGACGAACCACGCCGTCCTCGCGGAACATTCGGCCAGCATGCGACGGGACATCCTCACCGGCATCATGCCCCCGTGGCACGCCGACCCTGCCGCCGGCAAGTTCGCCAACGATTCATCGCTCACCCCGACCGAGGCCGCCCGGCTCGTCGCGTGGATCGACGCCGGTGCCAAGCTCGGGAGCGACGAGGATGTCCTCGCGACCCAGCCATCCGCGCCTCCGGTCAAGTGGCCGCTCGGCCAACCCGACCTGGTGCTCTCGATCCCCACGCAATCGATCCCGGCCACCGGCGACGTCGATTACCGCTACCTGCTCATCCCGAACCCGAAGACGACCAACGTCTGGCTGCGCGCCGCCACGGTGCGCCCGGGGAACCGCCAGGTGGTCCACCATGCGCTCGTCTTCTCCGGGGCCAGCTTCCTCGAGGCCGCGCTCCAGGCGAAGGGCGGGCTCGGCGGCTACTTCGCCGGCTACGTGCCCGGCATGGACGCGGTGGAATTCCCGACCGGCACCGGCAAGCTGCTGAAGAAGGGCAGCTACCTGGTGTTCCAGATGCACTACACCACCACCGGCACCGCGACGACGGACAAGACCGATATCGGACTCTACTTCGCGAAGACGCCGCCGTCCGAAGAACTGGTGACCGTATCCGCCTACGACACCGGCTTCCAGATCGGGCCCAACGCCAAGGACCACGAGGTCGTCGCCGAGACCACGTTGCCGCGCGACGCCGTGCTGCACGAGATGAGCCCCCATATGCACCTCCGCGGCCGGCGCATGCGCTTCGAGGCGGTCCTGGCCGACGGCAGCATCGAGACGTTGCTGAACGTTCCCGCATATCAGTTCGCATGGCAGACCCTCTTCCGTCTCGCGGAGCCGAAACGGTTGCCGGCCGGCACCCGCATCCGCGTCACCGGCGGCTTCGACAACTCGGTGTGGAACCCATGGAACCCGGACCCGACGCAGACGGTCAGCTTCGGCGACCAGACCTACGACGAGATGCTCATCGGCTACCTCAATCTCGTCTGGAAATAGGCCCGGGAACCGGAGAGAGCGCCAGGACGCGGCGCTTCCGGGACCGGACCACGCCGTCGTGCGAACGCCAGGACCAGACCCGTACGCCGTGCTCGGCTTGGAGCGCGATTGCACCGACGAGCAGATCCGCGCCGCCTACCGCATCCTCGCGCGACAGCATCATCCCGACCTGAACCCGGGATCGCCCGGTGCCGCGGAGACCACACGCGCGCTCAACGCCGCCTACGAGACGCTCGGGGATCCCGCCCGGCGCGAGGCCCACGACCGGGCGCAGGATGCACGGACGAGCGCCACCGGTGGGCGACGACGCGGCACGGCGGTGCGGGACATCGCCCAAGACGTCCACTTGCGCATCCAGGAATTCTTGCGAGGCACGTCGCTACAGGTCCGGGTTGTCGATCCCGCGGTCCCGACCGGTCCGGAGACGTATCCGCTGGAGATCCCGCCCGGCTCCGCGGTCGGCGCGCGTTTCCGGGTCGCG
Organism: Verrucomicrobiota bacterium; assembly: GCA_031384285.1. Lineage (GTDB taxonomy): Bacteria > Verrucomicrobiota > Verrucomicrobiia > Limisphaerales > UBA9464 > CAIVQB01. The sequence goes on along the minus strand of JANNAJ010000513.1, from coordinate 344 downwards.
CGATCGGCGGATGCGGGAGGAGGAACGGTGGTCGTCCGGGTCCGCGCGCTGCCGGACCCGCGGTTCAAGGTGCGGGGCGCCGACCTGCGGTGCGACCTGAGGATCTCCACGCACCGCGCGACACAAGGCGGTCCAGAGACGGTCACCGGCCCGACCGGTTCAGCCCTCCGGGTGCAGATCCCGCGCGGCGCCCGGCGCGGCGAGGAGATCCGCGTGGACGGCGAAGGGCTCCCCCGGACGAACGGCGGCCGCGGCGACCTTTGGGTCCGGATCATCTACCGCCCCGAAGTCAAGATCACGCGGGCTGTCCGGAGCGACGCGGATTGATCCGCGATCGGGCTTGG
>JANNAJ010000143.1:0-2254 GCA_031384285.1 Verrucomicrobiota bacterium | reverse complement strand
GCTCGCGCGTGCTGGATGCCGTGCGCTTCGGTCCGCAAGGAACCGACGTCGCCTTGGGGCGCACGCCCGACGGAGCCCCGGTGTTCCGCCGGCTGGCATCGCCCTCGCCGGGCACCGCCAACAGCGCCCCGCTGCCTCCCTCGGTCGTCATCAACGAGCTGATGTACCATCCCGCCAGCGACGATCCCGCGGACGAATACATCGAGGTCCACAACCCTGGCAAAACAGGGGTCGACCTCTCGGGCTGGCGACTGGAGGACGCCGTGAGCTTCACCTTCCCGGAAGGCACGAAGATCGCCGGCGGCGGATATCTGGTCGTGGCCAAGGATGCCGCGCGCCTCGCTCCCAACTATCCGTCCCTAGGCACGGCGAACCTCCTCGGCGATTTCGGCGGCACGCTCTCGGGCAGCGGAGAGCGCTTGGCGTTGTCGATGCCCGAGCCGGTGGTCTCGACGAACAAGGCCGGCGCGGTCGTGACCAATTGGCTCCACGTCGTCGTCGACGAGGTGACCTACGGCACCGGTGGTCGCTGGGGCACCTGGACGGACGGAGGCGGCAGCAGCCTCGAACGCCGCGACCCGCGCGCCGACGGCCGGCTCGCACCGAACTGGGGCGACAGCGATGAGACCGCGAAATCGCCGTGGGTGACGGTCGAGGCCGCCGGCCTGCTCGACAACGGCAACCAGACACCCAACGGCCTCGAGTTCTTCCTCTACGGCGCCGGCGAATGCCTCGTGGACAACGTGCAGGTCATCGGACCGGGCGGGACCAACCGCTTGGCCAACCCGGATTTCGAGACCGGCACGACGAACTGGGTCTTCCAGGGCAACCACGGCGCGACCACGTTGGAGACGACCGGAGGCTTCGAGAGCGCGCGATCGCTCCACGTCCGCGCCACCGGTCCCGGCCACACCGGTCCCAACCGCGTCCGCGTGCCGCTCAAGGCGACGCTCGCCAGCGGGCAGACCGCGACGTTGCGGGCGAAGGTGCGTTGGCTGAAGGGCGCGCCCAACCTCCACCTGCGCCTGCACGGCAACTGGCTCGAGGCGCCCGGCCGGATCCTCGCCGCACGCGATCTGGGCACGCCCGGCGCCCGCAATTCCATCGCCGTCCCCGACGCGCCGCCGGCGATCACCGATGTCGCGCACACACCGGTGCTCCCGGGCGTCGGCCAGCCGGTGACGGTCACCGCGCGGGTGTCGGACGTCGACGGGCTCCGTTCGGTCGTGCTGCGCTGGCGCAGGGATCCCTCGGTCGACTTCGTCGATGTGCCGATGGCGGACAACGGGGCGGGGCTCTTCTCGGCGGTGATCCCCGGCCAAGCGACCGGGATCCTGGCGGCGTTCCAGGTCGTGGCCACCGACGCCGCGGGCACGCCCGCGACGGCGACGTTCCCCGGCGACGCGCCGCTGCGGGAATGCCTCGTGCGCTGGGGCGAGAGCAACGTGGCCGGCGCCATGGGCAGCTACCGTGTGTGGATCACCAAGGCCACCTCCGACCGCTGGACCCGACGCGAGAAACTGAGCAACGATCCGCTCGACTCGACCTTCGTGTACGGGAACTTCCGCGCCATCTACAACGCCGGTGCCCAGTACAGCGGCAGCCCGTACCACGCCCCGAGCTACTCCGGGCCGACCAGCGGCAACTGCGATTACGTCGTCGTCTTCCAGAACGACGAACCGCTGCTGGGCGAGACCGGCCTGAACCTGCTCCAACCCGGGAACGGCGGCGGGGACTCGACCGGACAGCAGGAGAAGCACGCGTACTGGATCGGCGCGCAGCTCGGCCTGCCCTTCTGCCACCGCCGGCCCGTCCTGCTCTACGTCAACGGCGTCAAGCGCGGCCAGGTGTACGACGACGCCCAGCAGCCGAACGGCGATTACGTCCGTCAATGGTTCCCGGACGACGCGGACGGGGAGCTGCGCAAGATCCAGCTCTGGTTCGAGTTCGACAACGCCGGCTCGGCGTTCGACGCCGTGGGGGCCGACCTCGGCCGCTACACGACCACCGGCGGCGTGAAGAAACGCGCCCGCTACCGATGGAACTGGCCGCTCCGCTCCTTCGGGAACAACCCGAACGATTTCACGAACCTGTTCCGGCTGGTCGATGCCGTGGCCACTCCCGTCGGCGGCGACACCTACACGCGCACGCTCCAGGATTCGACCGATGTCGACGAGTGGTACCGCACGCACGTGACCGAGCACATCGTCGGCAACAACGACAGCTACAGCTACGGCGGCGGCCAGAACATGTA
>JANNAJ010000491.1:0-10858 GCA_031384285.1 Verrucomicrobiota bacterium | reverse complement strand
GCGCCACAGCGGGTCCAGTTTTGGCAAACCGCCGAGCTAGGACCGTCGAGGGCGGCCGTGCAGGATGGCCTTCGAACCGATGGAACCGATGTCCGATCCGATGGGAACCCTCCTGCGTGAGATCTCCGTCTGCACGGCGTGCGCCGCGCATCTTCCGCACGGTCCCCGCCCGGTGGTCGTGGCCGATCGAGTTTCCCGGATCGTGATCATCGGCCAAGCCCCGGGCCGGAAGGTCCATGCCACCGGCATCCCTTGGAACGATCCCAGCGGCGACAACCTCCGCGGTTGGCTCGGCGTGGACCGCGCCGCGTTCTACGACCCGACCCGGTTCGCGCTCGTGCCGATGGGTTTCTGCTATCCCGGCACGGGGAGGTCCGGCGACTTGCCGCCCCGGCCGGAATGCGCGCCGCTCTGGCATCCGCGCGTCTTCGCGGCGATAGGGCCGGTCCAGCTCACGTTGCTCGTCGGGCGCTACGCCCAGGAACGCTACCTCGGCGACCGGGCGGGCAAGGACCTCACCACGACCGTCCGGGGATTCCGCGGCCATCTTCCGCGATACCTGCCGATGCCGCATCCTTCGCCGAGGAACCGGCTCTGGTTGCGCCGCAATCCTTGGTTCGAGACCGAATTGCTGCCGGTCCTGAAGGAGCACGTCGCCCGCATCCTCCACAACTGATATGGAACCCCGCCATCCCCTTCCGCCCTTCACCGAAGAGACCGCCCGCCAGAAGGTGCAGGCGGCCGAAGACGCATGGAACACCCGCGATCCGGAACGGGTCGCACGGGCATACACCGAGGACACCGAATGGCGGAACCGCTCCGGGTTCGTCGACGGACGCACCGAGGTCGTCGAGTTCCTGCGGCGCAAATGGGCGAAGGAGCACGACTATCGCCTGAAGAAGGAGCTATGGGCCTTCACCGGCGACCGCATCGCCGTCCGGTTCGAATACGAGTACCACGACGAGGCCGGACAATGGTTCCGTGCCTACGGCAACGAGAACTGGGAGTTCGACGCGCTCGGCCACATGAAGCGTCGCTTCGCGAGCATCAACGACCTGCCGATACGCGAGGAGGACCGGAAGTTCCGCTGGGAGCGGAACGTCTGACGACGCGTGGCTCCGGCGCGACCTGTCGGACAGTTTGCCACCCGCGTCGAAGTACGGGAGCATCGGCTCCGACAACGGCGACACCCATCATGAGCGGCAGCAAACGAATCCCGACCGACGGCGGACAGAATCTCGTCCAGAACCCCTTCGCGGCCCTGAGCATCGAAGGCCTGCCCGCGGCGCCGGAGCCTCCTACGGCTAACGCGTCGTCTGTTCCGGTCAAGCCGCAGAAGAACCGTGGCCGGGTGGAGATCCGCCGCACCACCGCGCATCGGGGAGGCAAGACGGTCACCGTCGTCTCGGGCTTCGTCGGGATCGGGCTGCCGGAGAAGGAGAAGCTCGCGAAGGCCATGCAGAAGGCCTGCGGCACGGGAGGCACGGTGAAAGAAGGCGCCATCGAGATCCAGGGCGACCAGCGTCCCGAGGTCGCGCGGATACTGACCGAAGCCGGTTTCCGGCCCGTCTTCGCCGGCGGATGAACGACGACCGCACACCACCGGCCTCCGGGAACCGTCCGCTTCGGGCCGGAGCGGTCCAGGACACTCTCCACGAGGAGCCGGCGCTCACGATGCGTCCGATCGGGTTCATCCGTTCGCCGAAGCGGGTGAAGTTCCAGGCGCGACATCAGCCGGAGGAGACCGAGGAGGACCGCAGCATCCTTGAGCTCCTGCCGGGCAGCGACCATGAACAGTCGTTGCGCGATCTCGCGGGTTTCTCCCGCGTGTGGCTGCTGTGGTGGTTCCATCGCAACACGACCTGGCGTCCGCTCGTCCTGCCGCCGCGCGGACCGGCGAAGAAACGAGGCGTGTTCGCCACGCGTTCGCCGCACCGCCCGAACCCGCTCGGGCTGACTCCGGTCCAGTTGATCGCGGTCGAAGGCCGACGTCTCGTGCTCGGCCCGAGCGATCTGGTCGACGGCACTCCGGTCTTCGACATCAAGCCTTACATCCCGGTCTACGATTCCTTTCCTGACGCGAGAGCCGGATGGCACGACGAGGTGGATGCGGCGCTGGGAGCGCCGCCGTCCCATGTCGTCCGTCTCTCGTCGTTGGCGGAAAAGCAGGCGAAGTGGTTGCGCGAAGGCTGGAGGATCGATTTCTGCACGCGGATGGTCGAGCTGCTGGCCCGTGACCCTTCGCCCCACCGCTCGCGCCGGATCCGTCGCCGAGGCGGTGTGCGATTTGAGATCGGCTGCGGTGCATGGCGTGCGTTCTTCGCCGTCGACGGGCAGAGCGTCGAGGTGCTCGCGCTGGATGCCGCGTATCCGCTCCGCTTCCTGGTGGACCGGAGCTTGGAAGACATCCCCGACCGGGAAGCGCAGACCGCGTTCCTGCTGCGTTGGCCGTGTCTTCCTGACGCGGGAGCCGGGGCGGAGCGCGGGGCGATGGACTGAGCGTCGGCCCGGGCTGCGATCGGTCGGGTCCAGAGGCATCAGGCAGAGGCCACCGGAGCTGCCATTCCTCTCGGCGGGCGCAGGTTCTTGCGGTAGCGTCGCCCCGGATGAAAGGCTCCGCCGACCGATGAAGAACCGTGACACCAGCGGTCCGGGCAGACTGCGTCGCGGGTTCCGGGCCGGGATCGGCCGGGCGGTCGTGGCCGCATGGTGCTGGATGGTGTCGGCGGCGTTCGTCGCGTCCTTCGTCCAAGGGTCGGCGCAGAGCGCGGACCGCATCGCGTTCGATGCCGCGCGGCGCGATTTCGACAACGGTTTATGGGACCGCGTGGTCCAGGAATTCACCGGGTTCGAGGCCGCTTTCCCCAGGTCGGCGTTGCGTCCGGAGGCGGGCGAACTGAAGGCGTTCGCCCAAGGCGAGGCGGCGGCGGGACGAGGGGAGCACGGGGTCGCGGCCGATTTCTTCGCGCAGTTCCGGCAAACGTTCCCGGCGGCGACCCGGGCCGGGTTGGCGACCGTCCGCGAGGCCGCTGCCCGCGCGAAGCTGGGCGATCCGCGGGGCGCCGTCGATGTCCTCGCGACGCCCGACGGCGCGTTCGCGAGGTTGCTCGCGGCGGGGACGCAGCCGGCCGTGGTGTTCCGCGGGCTTCTGCTCAAGGCCGAGGCCCATCTGGCTTTGTCCGACCGGGCCGCGGCGGAGGCATCCCTGACGACGGCGGCCAAGATGGCGAAGTCGCCGGCCGAGGAATGGGAACGGCTCCGGTTGTTGGTCACGGTCTTGGATGCCGCTGGCAAGCCCGCAGCGGCGGCCGAGACGGCGACCGCGCTGCTAGGGCTCGCGGGGCGCGAGGCGTCGCTCGCATCGCGTCGGGCGGAATCGGCCTCCTTGGCCGGCGGGCTATGGCTCAAACAGGGCGACGCAGAACGGGCCGCCGCTGCCTTCACGGTGAACGTGGCCGCCGGGGCGCCGATGGAGCTCTATCGCGAGGCGACCTTCCGGCTCGTCGCGTGGAGGCTCGCACGCGGCGAGTTGGCGGCGGCGAGGGAGCGTCTGGAGGCCTTCGCCGCGGCGCATCCCGCGGACGTCGAGATCAACCGCGTCCGGCTGTTGTCGGGGCAGACGTTGTTCCGCCAGCACCTGGCCGCGCGGGGCGGCACCAACGCGGCGGAGGCGGCCGCGCTTCTGGCGCTCGCGTCGGGCCAGTTCCAAGCAGCTCTGACCAACGCGCCGGCGGCCGGTCTCGCGGGACCGTTGTTGCTCGGCCGCGGTTGGGTGCTCTGGGAGGAAGGGCTGGGCGGCAACGTGGCGGCCCGGGTGCGCGCGGCCGAGACCGATTTCATCGGCGCCGTGGCGGTGTTGCCGCACGGACCGGACCGGGCGGTCGCGCAGTTCAAGGCGGCCGATTGCCAGATGTGGCGGGGGGACGCCGCGGGTGCGTTGACGAACTATCTCGCGGTGTCGGACGGCTACGCGGACGTGCCCGAGGTGGTCGAGGAGCTGGCAGGGCCCGCGGCGCAACAGGCGGTGCTGGCGGCGACGCGGGTCGGCGACCGTGTCGCGGCCGAGCGCGGCTTGGCGAAGCTCATGGCGATGGATGCCGCCGGCCGGCCGGCGGCTCGCAGCACGCTGCTGATCGGCCAATCGTTGGCCAAGACGGGCGACGTGGATCAGGCTCGGGCTCTGTTGTCCGGGTTCTTGGCGAAGTTCCCCGGTTCCCCACAAGGGACCGAGGTGCGATTGGCGTTGATCGCGGCGGATCTCCGCGCGCGCGATTGGACGAACGCGATGTCCCAGCTCGACGCGTGGATCGCGGCGAACACGAACCATCCGGCCTTGCCGCGGGCGGAATCGGACCGTGCCTGGGCCACTGCGCAGGCCGGCTTCACGGGCGAGGCGGTGGCCCGGTTCGCCGCGCTGGCGGCGCACCATCCGACCAACGCGCTCGTGCCGCGCGCGCAGCTCTGGCTGGCGGGGTATTTCTTCAACCAGGGCGATTTCTCCCGCGCCGAGGCGGCTTGCCAGGTGTTGGCGACGAACAAGGTCTGGCGCGGCATGCCGGAAGGGCAGCGGGCCCGCTTCTGGGCGGCCGACGCCGCGCGCCGGCGGCAGAGTTTCGCCAGTGCGCGCGACCAGCTGCTCGACCTGCTCAACGATCCAGCGACGCCGGAGACGTTGATGCCCGCCGCCTATTTCGCGCTGGGCGAGCTAAGGTCGGAACAGCCGCCCGAGGATCCTGCCAGACCGCTCGACAACTTCCGGCTGGCATTGGAGGCCTTCGCGAAGACGGCGCAGTTCACCAATGCGCCGCAGGCCGTCCCGGCTCTGGGCAAGATGGCGGATTGCAACCTGCAGCTCGCGACACAGGACACCAACCGGTTGGCCCGCGCAGCGGAACTGTACCAGCAGGCGCTCGATTCCAAGGGCGCCGACCTCGCGACACGGTGCAAGGCGAGCATCGGCATCGGCTTGGTGGCCGAGAAGGTGGCGCTGCGCACCGGCAGCGTGGAGGCGGCCGCGGCCTCGGGGATGGCGTTGGACCGTTACCTGGATGTCGCGCACGGGAAGCTCCGGCGGCCGGGCGAGATCATGGACCCTTGGTGGGTCAAGGAGGCCGGGCGCGAAGCGGGCCGTGTCCTCGAGGTCTCGGGACGCTGGAAAGAGGCGGCGGCGCTCTACGAATGGCTTGCCCAGGAACTGCCGTCACAGCAGGCCGCTTGGCGCGTCAGGGCCGCTGCAGCGCGGTCGCGGGCCGGAGGCTGACTGTCGCCGGGGCGTTCCGCGGCTCGCTCCGGTCAGCGCGACCGAGCGATACCCCGGGCTTCGGTGACGAGCTTCTCCTCCTCGGGCAGGAGCTTGGCGTTCTCGGCCAGCTTGAGGAATTCCCGCGCCCGGACGGTGTCGCCCGCTTTGGCGAGAAGAATGCCGTTCAACGCGGCCATCGCCGGTTTCCGAAGGACGGTAGGCTCGAGTTGCGCCAAGATGTCGACCGCGTCCTGGGTCTTTCCCCGGCGATACAAGGAGAAGGCATAGGTGGACACGTGGATCGGGTTCCGCGGCGACCGGACGTGGAGCTGGTCGGCGAGGGCGTGCAGGTCGGTATCCGCCACACCGAGAAGGAGGCCGAGGTAGATCCTGTTGTTCTGGGCGGCCAGGTCATCGGGCTTGAGCTTGTAGAGGCCTTGCGCGACGCGGTACTGGCCCAAGGTGTCATCCTTGGCCAGATAAAGGCGATGAAGGGCCAGCAACGCGTTCTCTTGGCCGTTGCCGCTGTCGACGATGGCCCAACGGGTCGATTCGGCGGCCTTCGGCAGCCGCCATCGGTCGGCCAACGTGGCGAGCGCCTCCAACTGGGTGGCATCATTTTTGGCCAGCGCGACGGCTTTCGCCCAGAGCCCATCGACCTCGGCGTTCCGGATGTCCGGAGATGCCAAGAACCCCGAGGCGAACGCGTCGTAGGCGGTCCGAAAGCTGTTCAATCCTCCCCATTCCGCGGACCGTACCCAGTTGCGCAAGCCGAGCCAATCTTGGAGCGCGATGAAGATGTCCGCGATGGCGATCCCCACCCGCGGGTCATGCCGGACCTCGACCGGCAATGAACGGGCCCACGCCATCGCCTGCGGGACGAACCCCGTCTCGTTCATCCAGACGATCATCCGGGCGAGGTCCGCCGGATTGTCCGCGGCGCGCGCCTGGGCGATGCCCAGTTGGTTGGTGAAGGAGGGCGAGCCTTCACCCCGGAGGGCCTGGAGGTACACGAGCTGGTCGTCGAACGGGGCGTTGGTCCGCGCCGCGAGCTCGCGCCCGTCACGGACCGCGGTCTTCCAGTCCTTCTTCGCCAAGGCCTCCCGTGCGAGCAGGCCGAGCGCATCATAGCGGACCGCTGGGTTCCCGGCCAAGCGTTCGAGCGTCCTGTGGGCATCCGTCTTGCCGGTGGCGGCCTCGGTGGAGATCCGGAGCTTCGCGAGGTTCAGTTGCCGGGTGAGGTTCGTCGGATCGAGCCGGAGCGCCTCCGCGAAGTGGGCATCCGCCTGTTGGACGTCGCCGATCCCCAGCGCGACCGCGCCCGCCGTCTCGTGGAAGAACGCCGGAGGAGGAGGGTTCGTCGGATATCCGCGGAGCGCTTTCATCGCCGTCAAGTAGTCGTTGTAGCGGAGGGCCGCCTGGGCCCACATCACCATGTTGGTGGCGTTCCAAGGCTCGAGGGCTACCATCCGTTCCCGCCAGCGCACGACATCGCGCGCACCGGTTTTGTCGGCGATCTCCGCGATCAGCGCCGTCGCCCTCAAATTGACCGGATCGACCTGGAGGATGCTCTGGGCCGCGGCGGCGGCGGGTTGCAGACGCCCCGTCCGGGCCAGACGCTCGGCGTTGGCGAGCTGGCTGGTCCGGGTCCAACGCCCATACATCGTCCGCCCCTTCCATTTCCAGGCGACCACGATCCCCGCGAGGACGAGCACCGTGACCAGAACGATCCGCAGGGTCGGGTTGCCGCCGCCTGGGGCATTGGCGGTCTTCCGGATGATACGGACTCGGCTCGGTGTGTTTTCCACGCGGGAACTGTTGCAGGGATCCGTCCCGGCGTTCAAGGGGCGTGCGCTAGAACAACTCGCTCCGACATTGCGGCTTGGATCTCCTCGGTGCGTCGGGTAAGGCCGCGCGGTGAATCGCGCTGTCCTCCGATCGGTCGGTCTGCCCTGCCTCGCGTTCGGCCTGTTGTGGCTGGCCTTGTTCTCCCAGGTCAGCGGCGAATGGTCGGTCGTGCCGCAATACAGCTACGGGTGGATGGTCCCCGTCCTCGGTGCCTGGGTGTTCTGGAACCGATGGCAGAGCCGTCCGGCACCGATGCCCCGTCCGGGAGGCGCCTTGGTGGCGTGCCTTGCTATGGGGCTGCTGCTCGCTCTCGGCCCGACCCGCTTGGTGCAGGAGGGCAACCGCGATTGGCGCTTGGTGAGCTGGCTGCTCGCGGGAGAGGTGGCCGGGCTCAGCCTCCTCGCGGCCTGGTGGGCCGGGGGCACCGCTTGGTTGAGGCATCTCGCGTTCGCCGTCTTGTTCCCGCTCGTCGCCGTCCCATGGCCGAGCCAGATCGAGACCCCGATGGTGCACGGGATGATGCGGTCCGTCGCCTCGGTGGCCGCCTCGGTCCTCAACGGCGCAGGGATCTTCGCGCTCGCCCAAGGCAACATCATCACCTTGGGCACCGGACCTGTCGGCGTGGAAGAGGCGTGCAGCGGGATCCAATCCTTCCAGGCCGCCGTGATGGTCTCGCTGTTCCTGGGGGAGATGTTCGGGTTCCTCACCGGCGAACGCCTGCGGTTGTTCCTCTTCGCTGTCGCATGGGCGATCGTCTGCAATGTCGCTAGGACGCTGTTCCTTTGTCTCGTCGCCCATCGCGAGGGGGTGGAGGCGGTGGCGCGGTGGCACGACATGGCGGGCTACCTCCTGATGGCGATGTGCTACGGTGGCGTCTTCGGACTGGCGATCTGGTGGGATCGTCAAGCGGTGACCGAGGCCGTGCCGGCCTCCCCGCCGGTCCCGCCCGCCCGGCCGTTGGCCCGGGCGTGGATGGTCGGAGGGCTCGCGTGGCTGGTGGTGGCCGCCTTGGCGACCACATGGTGGTACCGGCGGGGCGAGGCGACCTTCGTCCCGCGCAAGCCGTGGACGGTACGTCTCGACGAAGGCCCGGGAACCTCCGCTCGGGAATTTTCCGAACGGGAGCGGACGCTCCTCCGCTACAACGACGCGTTCGGTCGCCGATGGGACGACGCTGCCGGACGGCGCTGGACAATGAACTTCATCCGCTGGGACACGGGCAACGCCGGGGCCGACAACGCGAAATACCACCGCCCCACGATCTGCCTCGTGGACATCGGCTACGTGCTCGACTCGACCGCGCCGGTACGCGACGTGACGGTGAACGGGGTCACCCTCCCGGTCCGGCAATACCGGTTCATCCAAGGCTCCCGTTCGCTCGACAGTTTCTACTGCCTCTGGGACGAGCTCGGACGCCCGGGGTACACGGACCTTTCGGACAACTGGGATCCGGCGAACTGGTCGGCCCGGGCCCGCTTGTCGAATGTGCTCGCCGGGCGCCGCGGCGGCGGGATCCAGCTGCTGAACGCCTCCGTCTTCGGCGCGGTGTCGCCGGTGGAAGCGGCCGCGGAGTTCGAGCGTGTCCTCGCCCGTGTGGTCGTCCCGCGTTGAGGCGGCCCCGCCTCAGAAGGTGATGCCCAGGGTGGACTGGACCTGGAGGTCGTTCTTGTCGACGCCGAGCGGAGGCTTGGCGTCGTACTGCTCGATGACGTTGAGGTTGAGGGTGACGCGTTTGAACAACGGATAGCTGACCCCGAGGTCGAACCGGACGCGGAACTCCCCGAAATCACCGATATCGGGCGTGTAGGCCAACCGCTGGGTGACCGATAATTTGTCCGAGACCTTCCAGGTCATGTTCTCGCCGAAGCGGAGCGACACGAACGAGCGCTGCGGGGCGTTGAGATACGTCTGGTGCTCATACTGCATGCCCATCTCGCCGTTGACGATGAGCTTGGGCCGCTGGAGGATCTTGAAACCGAGACCGGCGCCCTCGTGGAACTCGAGGGACACGTGCCGGATCTCGTCGTAGCCGGTGCCGCCTTGGTTGTAGACGTAGAGCCGCCGGCTGCGGCCGAGATCGAGGTCGGTCTTCATCGACCCGTCCATCCGGTTCGCCGATTGCACGGCATTCAGCGATCCGTAGGCGACGTGGAAGTCCGCCAGGTTGCGGACCCGGTTCCAGGCATGGGAAGCGGATCCGTTGACATAAAAGGTCTTGCGGTCGGTCGTGCCGAAACCGACGTCCATCCCGAGTTGCACGTTGCCGTGCCAGTTCGTGAGGAACGGGCGCGTCCACCCGGGGACGTAGCGGGCGATGCCACCGGGGAGCTCGCCGGCCGGGACCGGAGCCGGAGTCACCGGCGCGCCGAGTTTTCCTGCCGGAGCGGGTGCTATCGTCTTCGCCGCCGCGACGGGCGGAACGGCAGCGGATGGTGGTGTGGCGACCGCCGCCGGAGCTTGCGGACGTTCGCGTCTAGAGATCTCGGACTTGGCGATGCGGAGCTTGCCCACGACGGGCGATCGCACGGTGACCTTGGAATCGTCCTCGGCCGTGAGCTCGCCGGAGATGCGGTCGCCGTTCTTGAGCGTGAGGACGACCGGTTCCGCTCGGAGCGGCAGGGAGGTGAGCAAGGCTGCCGCAACGGCGGCGGCGCATGCCTTCTCAGCGTTGTTTCTTCTTCGTCGGTGCATCGGTGGTCGCGGCGTCCTTGCCGACCGGGACCGCGGGCTTCGTCGGCACCGGTTGGAGCGCACGTCGCGCCGCCGCCAGTTCTTCGTCCGTCGGTTCCGGGATGTCCGTGCGGTCCAGCCGGCGTGTTCCTCCGATGACTGCGATCTCGCCGTCACCATTCACGCGAAGTTCCGGACGCCGGGCCGCGATCTTGTAGATCCGGCGCGCGACCAGGTTCCCTTCGGGGTCGAACGAGTTGTAATAGTACTCGCTGGCCGCGAACTGGTGCAGCACGTGCAGCCGGCTCTGGCGGTCGATGACCCACTGCGGCGGCGTGAAGTTCACGATGCCGCCGAGCGAGGTCACCTTGTACGACTTCGATTCCGTGGCGTCGGTCACCCGGACGTAGAGCCGGACGTGCTTCAGGAAATTTGCCTGCTGGAGGATGTATTTCCTCTGCTCGGAGGTGCCGTCGGGCCGGGTGAACCCGAAGGTGCGGTCTTGGCTGATCCGGACGCCGCTGATGACGTCGAAGGGCAGCGGAAGACTCACGAACACCGGCCCCCCCTGCACCGGTGTGACCGCGGCGGTGACGCGGTAGCTGTCCGGGCGGTTCACCTCGAACATCGGGGTGATGTCGAACTTGATCGTGCCCGAGGTCGCCTGCTGGAGCGTGAACTCTCCACTGTCCGGCACTTCCGTAAGTTTGCCCACCACGGTGCCGTCGACGCGCTGCACCGTGAAGCTGATCCAGTTCGTGTGAGCTCCGAACTTCAGCGGGGCTCCGGTGAAGTTGCTCACCTTCACCGACAACTCGATCTGTTCCGCGGGAAGGAACTGGGCCTGCGCGACGGACAACGAGACGTCCACCTGGGCGCGTGCGGTGGAGGCAAGCAGGGCGCAGAGGAGCAGCAGCAGGAAGCGGTGCATGGAACCCGAGTCTAGGGACGTGGTCCCCGAGCGCAAGGGACGCCGTCGCGGACGACCTGCCCGCGACCGCTTCCGGGCACCCCGCGTCGACGCGGGGTGCCCGTCCGGGACCGGGCGCGCGGACGTCCCCGCACCTGACCGGTCACTTTTTCTTGGCGCTGGCGGAT
>JANNAJ010000490.1:0-3864 GCA_031384285.1 Verrucomicrobiota bacterium | reverse complement strand
TCTCGGGTACGACCAGGCGTGGACCGACAAGGTGCTGAACAAGGGCGGCCAGGGCGGCTTGATCATGCGGACCAAGCCGGAGACCTGGGAGAACGGCCGTTTCATCCATCCGCACGACGCCTGCTTCGACAAGCACGGCAACATCTTCGTCGTGGAATGGGTCTCCGTCGGCCGCGTGACCAAGCTGCGGAAGGTAGGGTAAAGGCACATCCGGGCCGCTGGCCCCGAGATAGGTGGTGAAGAAGGAGACCCGTTTCCTGCCAGCGGCGGCGATGGGCACGGGCGCACGGGCCCGCTGAAGACCAGCACTCCGCCCGCGCGCTTCATCGGCCTATCACCTTCGGACAAGCAAAACGGCCCAAACGGACGGTGAGGTCCGCTTGGGCCGCATGGTCGATCGAGCTCGATCTAGAGGGTCACTTCCCGGTGCGGTTGCGGAATCGGCGCATCAGGGCGAAAGCACCCAAGAGCCCGCCTCCGATGGCGCAGGTCGCAGCCGGTTCAGGCACCGCGACCAAGTTGCCACGGATTTCGCCGCCTCCGTTGGCGCCGGTGTGGACGTTGATGTAGAATTTTCCGGCCAACAATCCCACCTCGTCCGCTTCCAAGATGGTCACCGTTCCGGCGAAACCACCGTTAACCGCATTGCCTGACCAGCCCCCCAACGAGTCGAGACCGTATTTGACACCAGCGTTCTGGGTGAACGAACCGGAACCGCCGGAAGCCGTCGGACCGTGGATGTGGCCGGCGCCGGCGTTGCCGGTCAGATCCGAAAAGCCATTCCCGGAACCCCAACCGACGTTGATGGTGAGGAGGTTGCTCACGTCGTCATACGAGATGCCGGCACCGATCTCACCGCCCGAGCCGGGGGTTCCGTTTATCGAGAAGTTTTCATTGCCGGAAAGCAGGCCGGCACCGGCATTGCCTTGTAGGTCGAAACTGAAAAGCGACGCTTGGGCGGCGCCGGCAAGAAGCAGGAAAGTAGCTGCGGCGAGTGTGGTTTTCATGATGTGGAGGTTGGTTTTGTTGGGGAGGGGCCTTCTTTTTAAGAGCTGTGACAGAGTGGGCTTGGGTGCCAATAATTTTCATCGGCCCGGCAGAGTCAATGCGCGGTTTTGGTGCAAGCGGCGACCAAACTGCGGAAGCCCGGCGCAAGCGGCCCGGCCGCACGCTCCGTTTCGTCCTCCCCACGACGGCTTCCGTTGCCTAGGCTCGGCCGATGGAAGTTCCCGGCAGCTCGAATCCGACCGTCTCCTCCGGCTTGCGGTCGTTCATCTACCTGACCGCCGCGGTCAACGGCGCGGCGATCATGGTCGTGGAGATCCTCGGCGCGAAGCTGCTCGCGCCGTTCCTCGGCACGTCGCACTTCGTCTGGACCGCGCAGATCGGCGTGGCGATGGCGTCGCTGGCGGTCGGCTACTACGCCGGCGGACGGTGGGCGGATTCCGCGGCGCGTATCGGGCGGCTCTACACCGCGATGCTCGCGGCCGCGGCCTACCTGTGCCTCGTGCTCTTCGGCGTGCGTCCGGTGGCCGAGCGGTGCGTCGACCTTCCGTTGGCCCTGGGCGCGCTGTTGGCGTCGATGTTCCTTTTCTTCATCCCGCTGGCGTTGCTCGCGATGACCACGCCGTTCCTCGTGCGCTTCATCACCGGCCGTCTGGACGGGCTCGCCGGCAACGTCGGCCGGTTGTCCGCCGTCAGCACCGTCGGCAGCTTGGGCGGCACGGCGTTGATCGGTTACGTGCTGCTGCCGTTGGCGCCCAACTCGGTGACGTTGGCCGGCACCGCGGCGGTGGTGGCGCTGCTGGCGCTGGTGTATCTGGCGGTCTGGGGAGGACGCGGCAAAGGCGCGGCGGTCGCGACGGCGGCCGTCCTGGCGCTCGGGGCAGGGGCGGTGCGCTCGGACATGAGGCCGCCGTTCGGTCAGCTCAAGCAGATCCACCGGTCGAACTCCGATTTCGGGCAACTGCAGGTGTGCGACACGACCAACGGGCTGATCCGTTTCTTCCTCAACGATTACCTGATCCAGAACACCTACGACACCCGCACCAAGCAGAGCGTGTCTGTCTTCACCTACGCTCTGCACGACCTCGCCGTGGCCTACGGCGGTGCCCCGCGATCGGTGCTCTGCATCGGGCTCGGCGTCGGAATCGTGCCGGGGCGCTTCGCGGAGGACGGCGCCAAAGTGGACGTCGTGGAGATCAATCCCGCGGTGCCGCCGCTCGCGGAGAAGTTCTTCGGCTTCGATGGATCGCGCTGCCGCGTGACCATCGCGGACGGGCGCCAGTTCTTGAACCGCCGTCCCGGCCGCTACGACGCCGTCGTGCTGGACGCGTTCCTCGGCGATTCGTCGCCGTCGCATCTGATGACCGCCGAGGCCTTCACGGCGATGCGCGAGGTGCTCGGCCCGGAAGGCGTGCTGGTGATCAACAGCTTCGGCCATCTCCAGCGGGGCAAGGATTTCTTGGTCGCCTCGCTGCAGAAGACCCTGCGTTCCGTCTTCACCGAGGTGCGGCTGCACGATGTCGGCAACGGCAACATGTTCTTCGTGGCGTCCCGCGCGCCGCTCCGCATCCGCGCGACGCCGACCGATGCGCACGTGCATCCCGGCGTGGCGTCCGAATGGCACGGCCTTTTCAGCGGCCTGGCCGAGGCGGATGCCGCGAGCGGTCGCGTGCTCACCGACGACTTCAACCCGGTCGATTTCTTCGACGCCGCCAACCGCGAGCGCGGACGCCGCGAGATCACCCGCGGCATGCGCGAACTCTGATCCGGCCGTTCTCCGTTCCCGCCGCCGCGTGCCACGCCCTGTCTCCCGAACCCTCCCGTGTCCACCCCGTCCTCCTTCTGTCCGGAGCTCGTCGGCTGCCTGTCGCAGGGCGCCGCGGGCAATCCCACCGTCGCCATGGTCGAAGCCGCCTTCCGCCACCACGGCATCGCCGCGCGATACGTGAACATGGAGGTGCCGCCCGAGCGCTTGGCGGACGCTGTCCGCGGCCTGCGCGCGGTCGGGTTCCGCGGCTTCAATCTCAGCATGCCGCACAAGGTCGCGATCATCCCGCACATCGACGGCCTCGGCGAGTCGGCGTCGGTCATCGGTGCGGTCAACTGCGTGGTGCGGCGCGGCGACCAGCTCATCGGCGAGAACACCGACGGCAAAGGATTCCTCCGTTCGCTCACGGATGTGGTCGATCCGCGGGGCAAGACCGTGCTGCTCTTCGGCGCCGGCGGCGCGGCCCGGGCGGTGGCGGTGGAGCTCGCCTTGGCCGGCGTGGCGCGGTTGATCCTGGTCAACCGCACGCCGGAGCCGGGACGCCGCTTGTGCGAGACCGTGGTCGCGGCGTCGGGTTGCCGGGCCGAGACGCAGCCGTGGGAAGGCGACTTCCGCGTGCCGGCGGAGGTGGATGTGGTGATCAACGGCACCTCGGTCGGGCTCTATGACGGCGACGTGATGCCGGCCGTGGATGTCTCCACCTTGCGCCCGGAACAGATCGTCGCGGACGTGGTGTTCAGCCCGCCGCGGACCCGCCTGCTCCGCGAGGCGGCCGAGCGCGGCTGCCGGACGCTGGACGGGCTCTCGATGTTGGTGAACCAGGGAGTGCTCGGCGTCCATTTCTGGACCGGAGTGATGCCTGACGCCGCGGTGATGCGGCAGGCGCTCGTCGCGGCGATGGACGCTTGAGCGGCGGTGTCCTCGGGTGCGCCGGGAAATCCGCGCTCCGGTTGGCGAGACGCCTCCTGTGCCTGTGCTTCCCTTTTGCGGACGTTCGGACCCAGAACGAAAAACGCCGCGTCGAGGACGCGGCGTCTAGTCGTGGCCAAGCCCGATCGCGGATCAATCCGCGTCGCTCCGGACAGCCCGCG